>CAYQVT010000004.1:0-57644 GCA_964420885.1 uncultured Gammaproteobacteria bacterium | reverse complement strand
GAGCAATTGCAAGAATGGGGTCGTCGAATGGACATACCCGTGGTTGCGCAGGCTCACGGAGCCGATGCTGCCGCTGTCGCCTATGACGCACTTAATTCGGCCATTGTGAAGGGTAGCCAAGTTCTGATCATCGACACCGCAGGGCGATTGCACACGCAATCTGACCTCATGGAGCAGCTACAGAAAATCAATCGAGTACTCCGTAATTTAGACCCCTCGATGCCGCATGAAGTTATGCAAATACTGGACGCTGGTACTGGTCAAAATGCCTTATCACAGCTCGAACACTTTCAAAAAGCAGTGGGTGTTACCAGCGTTTGTCTAACCAAGTTAGACGGGTCTGCAAAAGGCGGTCTTGCTATTTCCTTAACCAACAAATATAAGCTCCCGATCCGTTACATCGGAGTTGGCGAAGGCTATATGGATCTCAAACCCTTCGATGCAAATGCCTACGCCGATGCGTTGGTGCCAGAAGTAAGTTAGTCTAGGGCCCTCTGGAAAGAACATGTCGCCGCGATTCTTCATACATGATTAAACTTAGCCACGTCAGCAAACGTTACCCAAACGGTCACGAAGCTCTCAAAGATGTAAGTTTCGAGCTAGCATCGGGCGAGATGGCATTTCTGTCTGGCCACTCAGGTGCTGGAAAAAGCACCCTGTTCAAGTTAATCACCCGAATTGAAAAGCCCAGCTCTGGTCAAATTATTGTCGATGATCAAAGCTTGAGCCGAATGAAACCATCCAAAATTCCTGCATTGCGGCGCGAAATTGGGGTGATATTTCAAGACCACAAACTGCTGCTGGACCGTTCTGTTTTTGATAACGTCGCACTGCCTTTGATCGTTATCGGCATGCCCCATGATGAGATTAAAAAGCGCGTTCGCGCGGCGCTGGGGAAAGTCGGTTTAGCCGGTAAGGAAAACCAATTACCCATCACATTATCAGGGGGTGAACAGCAACGAGTTGGTATCGCGCGTGCTGTCATAAACCGCCCTAATATCTTGCTTGCCGATGAACCGACTGGCAACTTAGATGAAGCTCTGTCCGATGAAATCATCGACATCTTCTGTGATTTTAATCGTGTCGGTGTCACAGTGTTGATAGCCACGCACGACTTAAGGCAGGTTGAGCGCTTAGGCAAACGCACTTTAGAGCTTAGCAATGGTGAACTGGTTTCAGAGAATGAATCGCAGAAAGTCGTTGGTGACGACGCATGAAGACTTACTTAAGCAGACATTTACAGGTGCTTTTTGCAACACTCGGCGATATGCGTCGAACACCCGTAACGTCGCTCACAACCTTGATGATTATTGCCATCACATTGCTTTTACCGAGCTTGCTCTACGTGACCGTCAAAAGCGCACAAAGCTTGAGCAACAATTGGCAAGGAAGGCCACAAATTAGTATATTTTTACAACAAGAAATCAGCAACGATACTGCTGAGCTAATTTTCGAAGAAATTCAACTACATCCGTCCATCGAGTTGGCTGAGTTTGTTACTCCAGATCAGGCATTAGCTGAATTCAGAGTTTTATCGGCCGACGAAGTCAGTTTAGAACAAGAATTGGTATTCTTGGGCGAAAACCCATTACCGGCTTCGATCGTGGTTATGCCTGATCAAGCGTCAGCAAAATCGGATAAATTACTCGCGCTAAAAGAAGAATTAAACCAATTCGAAGGCATTGACAACATTCGACTCGACTTAGATTGGACAGACCGTTTTAACGCCATGTTAGCGGTGTTTAGCCGTGCCGCTGCGTTATTGAGTGGCCTACTCGCCTTAGCGCTGGTGCTGATTGTGGGTAACACTATAAAGCTGTTGATATTTAACCGTCGTCACGAAATCGAAATTATTAAGTTAGTGGGCGGAACTGACTCATTCATCCGACGTCCATTTCTCTACTATGGAGCATTTTTCGGCTTTTTGGGATCACTCATCTCACTCGGTCTAATTCTATTGGCCGCCAATCTAGTTAAGCAACCAATATCGGACCTTGCTGCCTTGTACAATAGTAATGCGTTGATTCATCGACTAACTCCTTTAGAAGTAGTGGTCCAAATTGTAATAGGGTCGAGCCTCGGATGGCTGGCAGCACGGTGGTCGGTGGCACAACACTTAAGGAAAATTCAGCCTAGATAAATACCTTTTCTAATTTTCGCGATTGAAAACTTCAAAGCTCCCTCTTTTAATGATGCTGTTTTCTGCGATCGTTGGTGTTGCAAAGGAACTATAGCCTGAGTTTTATTTGGTGGTTTTATCGATAGGACGAGGTAGTTCTTAGCGTCCTGCAATAGACCAAGGGTCGCGTCTGAGCAAGCCACTTTTTTATTCACTCGTAAGGAATTAGCGACTATTTGAGTAAATGGATACTAATTTTTATGGCGTATTTATTTCTAAAAGGTGATCTTATATTGGATTGCGCTTCGCTCATCAGTGCATATTAGTTACTATAGAATCAATGACCAAGCATTTGAAAATAAACTCAAATCCAGCTCAGCGTCCAAGTGAATCCGAGCTCGTTCACATGCTCTATGACGCGGTGATTGACAATTCTCTTTGGCCCGAAATGATTTCAGAGCTCATGGAGCACATCGAATACTTAGGGCAGAATCGTCTTTCAGACGTGTCGAAGAATTATGGGGATTTGGTGCTGCACTTTGAACGTGCTATGCGACTGAGCGAAAACGTCGTCGATTTGCAGGAAAAAAACTCCACATTAACCGGCGTGCTAGACAGTCTTTCAGTCGGGATCTGTGTTTACGATCACTCAGGCAAGAAAATCTACGCTAATCGGTCGGCCAATGATAGTGGCTTAGGCAGTCAGCAACTTAGCGATTTAAACTCATATGTACGTCTATCCTATAAACCATCGAAAAAGAAATTACCCGAGCTGGCGAAAATTGAAAATTTGAATGTGGCTCTGATTGATGCCTCCGCGATTAGCGACGCTACTTTACCGCCGAATGCAGCAACACTGGCCGTGTCATTGCCATCCTTGTCGTCAAAGAGTTTCCAAGATTTTTGTAAGACTCATTACCTATCTGCTTCTGAGAGCGATCTGTTATGGGCACTTTACCAATGCCGCAATCTGCGCGATGCTGGCGCTCAGTGCAACATCACCTATGAGAGCGCACGCACATACTTAAAGAGAATTTATTTAAAAACCGGTTGTTCAGACCAGCCATCGCTGTTGTTAATGATTGAGCGCAACCCGCTTTCATTAGTCAACCGAAGCAAAAGCAGTGACGGTGAAAAAAATCCGGTTAGGAAGAACCTTGTTCTTAGAGATGGGCACAATTTAGAATACTTCGATTTGGGTCCAAAGGACGGCAGCATAGTAATGCATTTTGATGCCTTAACAGGCGTTGCCTTGGACCTACTAGGCACTCCCCATCTTTACCAACCTTATCTTGATACTCTCGGCTTACGTATTGTTGTGCCTTGCCGACCAGGGACGTTTAATAGCAGTTATCGTAAATTGTCTGGAGTGTCCGAATTTGGGGATGACTTAAAACAACTACTGGACCATTTAGGGAAACCCACGGCTACTTTGCTGGCCCAAGGTTTTGGCACATGCTTTGCGTTGGGTTTTGCGGCTACTAATCCACATTGCGTCGACAATATTCTTCTCTGCGCTCCAAGCTATCCTAGGCATGAGCCACCGGACTGGCGCGAGATGGATGTCTTTTACATTATCGGCGGAGTTATAGGGCGCAGGGCCCCCTCGTTACTGAAAGCAATTGTGCCTTATTTAATGCGCTCGGTGATGCAAAATACTAAAAAGTACCTTGAGCGGCATATCTCACGCTCGAACTGCAAAGCTGATATCTCTGTACTGTCCAGCCCTACAATACAAAAGCGGATTCCTGAGGTGTTGGCTTTGCGCTCAGCGCTCGGAACCGATGGAATAGTGCAAGAGAATTTTCTGAGCACGCACGGATGGGATTTCGATATCAATAAAATCAGCGCACCGGTGCATATATTACAAGGAGAGCTGGACACGGTATCCGCGCCTGAAGGGGGACGTAAACTCAGCGCAGCAATTGCAGGCAGCTATTATCATTCTTTTGCCGAGCTGGGTCACTATTTGCTGTTTACTGAATGGCCTTGGATTTTTGAAGCCTGTGCTGCAGCCGACCCAGCCCGCATAATTAGTGCAAACAACGTTGAGCGCCTTAAAACTGTCCCAGCCACCACGACTTAAAGCTCCTCTGTTTTTTTATAGTTGTGTCCTCAATTGGGGATATTATCGTCCTACATTCATCACTAAGATTAACTAACAACACTATTTAGTTATTCTTCTTTATGAATGTTTTCCATGCCGCTGCCCTCGCAGCCTCTACTACCACCTTAAGTGCTAATGGATGATCTGCTCACCGGGGTACGCCTGGGTTTGATGACCTATAGTAGGCAACCCAAATCGAGCTGTAGCAACGTTTGCGTTTCGAACACAATTTGTGCGCCGAGAAGTAACATTGAAAAAAGGGTCTTAAGGGAGTTTGAACCAAACAACTACGAATTGAGTATTAAGGGATATGTTGACTAGGTCTCTAAGGTTTTTTCTATTTTTACTGCACTCTGTCTTACTTAGCTCTCAGGCTGCGTTCGCGTCAACAGCTCCAGCTCATTTGGTTTCCTGGTCGGCGCAGTTGTACGATATGGCACAATCTTCTGAGCATATTAACCAGTTAAGTGAATCGGAACGAGACCTTTATCAGCATGCGATGGCCGTGCTGGAATTGGTTGATATTCAAACCTGGACACGATCACCTGTGATACTGAAGAAGCTCGATGATTCGCAAACCATGGCCATTATGCATTCAATGGAAATCGACGCAAACACCATTGTTCGCATTGACTGGGTTGAAGATCACATTGGAATCAAGGTAGAGCACGACGGTTCATCACCCTACATCTTTTTGCTCGATGGGCGGGTGGACATCGTCGATCAAGAGGACGGCACTGTACGACTGCCGGTATTACCTGAAGACCCACTAATAGTGATCAATACTCTTAACCTGAACTAATCCCTTGGTTCGCCATAAGCCTTTAGCCAAAAACCACTGAGTGTAATTTGTCATGCCTCATAGCAATCGGATCTTTATCTGCGTCAGCTTAGTCTGTTTATTCCTGAGTTGTGCCGCCACTGCTCAATTTGTAAAACCCACCTGGTTGTATCGTGTGCAACAAGATACAACGCACTACAACATCGATGACACCATAAAGTTGAAGTATCAAGTGGTCGAAGGTTTGGCAAATGAGATTAACGTTGATCAACTCAGCAATACCCAGAACGCGATTGGGGTGGTACCTGACACCTGGGCTTTTGACCGTAAATCTTATGTCAATGAAATACTCAGTGGTATCGCAAAGCCGGTTCCAACTCCAGGCAGCGGTGAGTTCAGTTTTCCGGCATCCAAGGTTCCGTTCACCCGCGAGTTTTATCGCCATTTTGGTTTTACCAACGACAATTACTTTTTTATCAAGCGAGAATTGGTTCCGCCTGCGAATCTGATCCGCAGTAACAAGCTGGTGTATCAGATTGGCGAACCCATCACCTTCACTGTTAGTGATGACATCGCGTTTTTAAAAGACGAACATTGGCTTGTACGAGACGAAAACGGCCGATTTAGAGAAAGCCCTTATATAGAGGTCTGGTTTGCACCGAGGGAAGTGCCCGGGGGTGCCACGCAGTTACCCGAGTTAGCTTATAGTACCGGCAATACCATTCTTTCCCCCGAGTTATCCGGTTTTCAACACGTGATTAAGCAAGACGACTACCTCAACCCAGTCCTTGCCATCAAAAGTAACCATGGTTTTTTGCCGATGGGCCACTATCATGTGTTACTAAAGGTGCGCGACACGATTATCGGTGAGGTCAAAGGCGGTATTCAAGTTATTGGGCCTAAGCGTGAATCGATCAGCGCGCTCAAACTTGAGCCACAGCTCGACGAAGACGAACACAATGACCAAGGCGTGCCGATGTATGATGAGTTCCCATCGCTGCTAATCCACGATTCCTTGAGTGATTTTTACCGCCGCCAGGGCTCGGTCGATATTTACCGAGTTGGCGAACATGGTGAGCTGCGTGAAGTCAGCCCCCCCGTCCGTGTTGCTCACACAGGTAGCCAACCCATACTGCGGCCCAGAAAGACGGGCGGTTCCTCGTTGAAACCTGGTCTATACGAAGCCCGATTTTACTTTGGTGGAGGAGATGATCCTTTGCAAGGCCAAATATTATTGCATAGCCTGCGTTTTCACCTCAGCGAAAAGTCGTTAAGCGATCAAAGCGAACACACTGAAGCCCAACCCTTGCCATCGAATTTATTATCCATCACGCCCGATAAAGCCGGGCCCTACCATATTGGCGAGCCTATTAAGTTCAAGCTCGCCCATAATAAAAACTATAAAGCCTACAGTGACGATGCCGAGACGGAGCTCACTCACAGTGATCTGTACCTTAAATTAAGTCGGCTGGGGCAGTATCATACCAACTGCGCCTATATTGAAGAGGATTCCATCACCGCCATAAAACGGATTCAAACCGGTTTGGAACGTACCAAAGTTCAACAGGGTAATAGCTTCGCCAACGCCCTAAATGATTTGCAAGATTCGTTTGTTAGTTTTAATGACGATAACATGTCCTGGGGACGAATAGGCAATTCAACACACAATCGCTACGACACAGGCACACCGCGCATTGACTACCAGAGTAATGGGCAACTCACTGTGAATCCACCGGATGTGCCTGGACGTTACGCCATTGATGTGTACCGCCGCTCGGTGGACGAAGCTCCAATTAGCCCGGCTAATAAGTTTATTGACGCGGAGCGCCTGCATCGCTTTGTGTTTGACATCGAAGCGCGACGCTTTCCGGGCCTTGCTAACCCACCAGCAAGCCGAATTCAAGTCCCCGAAGAGCTACGCCGCAGTGATACCTCGATCGGTGCGTTCAGTGCGCGTCTTCAATTTCCAGGCTCGGTCAAAACCTATATGCCAGGCCAGCGGGGTTTTAACAACGGAGTGTCGATTATCGACCAACAGCAAAACAATTATGTCACTGTAGCAGAACGTTTTTACGTTCCTAACTCCGATTACACGGTGTATCGTGCGGTGATAGGTGAAGATTACATTCTAGACGAATCCGAGCCAATTCTAAGCGACCCAGAAAAGAACTTGAAAATATGGGTAGGTCATAAACAAAACACCGCAATAAAGCTTCCGGCGGACTACCCCAGTAGTTGGCCCCAGGAATACTTACCCACGCCGATCTCTTGGCAAGACTTGGTGGTGCCCATAGAAGCCTGGCTATTGCCCGACGACGCTTGTTACACCGAACCTCTTCCGGATTATGAGATCCGTTTGGTGCGCTTAGACGGCGAGCATGAAGTTGATGACAAACAGGATTGGTTGCGAGAACGTTATGGCTCGCTCGATTTTGACCCTCTGGAATACCAAGAAGTAGATGATCATTACCTTAGTTACCCCTTTTTCATAGAAGCGAAATTTGACGAGGTGCCGGGTGCGGAGCGTATTTCCGCAAGAATAAATCTGTCAGGCGAACAAGCCGAAGACGTTTGGCTGCTGCGCACCGACGAAGACCCCACGCTGTATCGCAGTGAACATGCCCACTACGTTGGCTCACCTACCGAGCAGGAATAATCATGCCGCCATTCTTATTCTCTATTATGACAAATAAAGTCTCCGCCGGTATCGGCGCAATGCTTGTTATTGTCGGCACTATCACCTGGATGAACCGTGGTGATGATAATAATTCAGATAAACCTGATTCAGTCGTAGCCAGTACCGAAACGCTAAAAGGTCGTTGGAATATACGTTATTACGACCGCTTTTTAGGCGTGGTTCGTGGTCATGCGTTCATTGACGAAAATGAAGCACAAGGCCGTGTTGTTTTGAAGCTACCTAAAAAGGAATACGAGCGTTATCAACGATATCAAGATATTGACGACAAGCGAGTCTCCAAGGAATACAGCTTGTTCTTTGAAGATATTAAGCGTAGTCGCAATCGTATTTCATTTGACCTGGTCGGCGATTGGCCGGGTTCGCACCTTGGTAATGCTCAGGCCATTGGTCAAGGCTTCAAGCCGTATTCGGGCAACAGTCAGGGAAAACAAGCCGAGCGAGATTTTAACCAAGCTGAGTTAACGATCGAAATCGATGGCAAACAAAAAGAAATCACCTTTAAAAGCGGCGACGAAGAGGGCGAGCAAGATATCGTGCACATTGAATTGCGCCAGCAAACCGATTTTCTCAGCGGCCGATGGCATTACCGAGCGTATGGCTGGAACGCACGCGAGAAAGACGGTAATGGCCGCATCTATAATATTGCTTATGATAAAGACGGTAACCTAGAAGCCTACGGTTTTGAGACATGGCAACGCCCTGAGCCAGCAGTGGAATTGGTGGTGCCACTGAATCATATCGTCAAACAGAAAGCACACCCGATCAATGGCGGCGCTAATGTACGCAGTATTCTGATTGTCGGGCACGATCTACCCGACCCTCGATATGAAAAGCTCGACATGCAGCCCATCGTTCATGCTCCCAGCGATAAAAATTTTCGCTATAAGGCTGAAAAACCCGATGCGCAACAACTCAAACAAGCTATGCCGGCGTTGCAAAATCAATTATCCGAAGGTGATTTTGAACGGATTGAAAATGGCATCAACAGTGGCAAGCTAGAGACCTTACTTATCACTGCGGAATTTGATAATCAGTCTCGCCCAGGACTAACCCACTTTAGGCTTAACGATGCGGTCAACCGCATCGAAATTGCTTGGATGTTGACCTTTGATGATTACTTTGCAGATATGCAGTTTGCACGTAAGCTAATCGACGCATCGTCGCTAGAACCTCTGAACGATCCCGCTCCTGAACGTAATGATAACCAAACGGAAGAAGATCATCGAAGAGCGATGTCAGAATGGGCCACTCGATACGCTCAAGCGCACCAAGACGTGTACGAACCCACCTCTACTTTATTCGCACCCGATGAGCTATATATCGTATTTAACAGCAAAGTAGAACTTCCCTATACCGACATTCCATTGATGGTTGGTGTTGGTGATCAGGTGCTGACCTTTAACGGTGGCCAAGAACTTAAAGCGGTAAAAGATAAGGTGATGCCAACTCGTTATGTAGCTGGCCCGTTTGTCTTACCAGTCCAAGATCAAATTGAACAATCCGAGCACCCGTTTGATTTAGATACTAATACCTTATTTGCCGATCAACAAATTAGCTATCAAGATCGCATCAGTGTGCGTGTGCATCATACACACTACTCTTTATCGAAGCGGCATTGGCTGCTAAAAACCACGAGCCCAATTATCAGTGCGGAAGTTACTTTAAGTCCGCGCGATAATGTTATCGATATTCAAGGCCAACCTCGCAAGTTATTCACAACTTGGAACAGTGCGTATGAGGTGGCTCGTGGCTGTTACCCAGAACTAAATTCCAATTTACCGCGCTACAACACCATTGATGATCCTTACACTGGCGGTGTGTTGAAGGTCGGTGAATACACCAATTACATTGTCAACAATTTTTTTCAAGGCAAGAGCATCACCCGTTCCACCGCATTGCAATTGGGCGACCATGCAGCTATGTTGCTATTGCGCGATACCTACCTCGCCATGATGGATCGCCAACGTTTAGAAATGACGCGTGCCCTAGAAAACCCAGGTGGGTTTTACGATTTAATGCGGCCCTATTCTCGCGTTGGCAATTATAAAGTTGGAGACAGAGAAGTACCCTCGCTGATGCGACAGCAAGTTACCTTACCAGATGGGCTCGAAGTTGATTTCTTCGATGCCTTTTATAACTATAGACCCGCTTGGGCCGATGACCTCGGGTGGGGTTGGGGTTCTTACTTAGAAGGCTTAGCCAGCCAGGCGTTAAGCAGTCAAATTAACGACATTGACGCTAACATAGCGCTAGTACGAGAAGCGCATCGTTGCGATAAAAATAAGCTGGTTGAATTGACCCAAAAATATTACCGCGCGGTCGCACCTCACAGTTTTAAGAAGCTGTATCGCCAATACAAGGCCGATGAGCCGTTTCAAGCCGACAAGATAGCACGTGCTTGGGTACGCGGTTTGTATTGGTTATCTGAAAATCAAGCGACTGAGCGTGAACTGAATACCACTGATAACTACATGCTGGCTAGCGAAACTGCCGCGATTGGCTTAATACCCGCGGCAATAGGCACGGCCGGTTCTTATGGCGCGGCTGGCGTTGCGTATTTGGCAGGCACTGGCGGTGCTGCGGCATCTGGTGCGACGGCAACACTGGCGGCGGAGACGGCATTTAGCATGGGCGGTTTATGGTCTGCCATCATCGCGACGGTAGAGACCGTCGATGTGGGCTATTCAGCGTATTTAAGTTACAACGATCTCAGCCAATACCAGCAAGACCTAGAGTTTGCACGTACGTCGCAAGCAATTTTGGGGTATCAGCAATACAAAGTATTAAACGATCAGTTCAATACTAAATACGGTTGGGCAGCGTTCGATACCGCCTTATCGGCCTTAGGTGTCGCGGGCAGTATTAAAGCGATTAAACACGCTGGCAACTCTCTGGAATCACTTAGCAATACGTCTAAGCTGATTAATAAGGCGTTTGTTGGTGATGCAGCGGCCCTGTATGCGCGGCGTGGCACGTTGGTGCAAGATACCGCGCAGTGGGCTACTCACAGCGTTGAACAGGCACGTCACACTGGCGGATTGATTTATCAAAATTTACGCAACAAAGCGCACCAATTTGTTTACCCTCCATTAGTCGGTGCGAAACAGGTAGTACCTAGTGCTACTACTCAGCGATCAATAGTAAAAGATATTCGCAAGTTGATGACGCATAATAATATCGACGCCTCAAACTATACCGATGAGGTACTTGCCGAAATGGCAAAGCGTTTTGGTACTCAGGAGTTTACTCGCGCCGCCCTTAATGATTTACCAACGAGGATGGCCTATCGTCGTGCAGCGTATGCCGCAATGGACGAAATCACACAACGAGGAAGTCAAACCATAGACCGCTATTTATCAGGCTATGAATTAGCTCGCTCAACCACCCAAGAGCGTCGGGTTCTCGCTACTATGGTTGGTGAAATACAGAAACTACCAAGCGCCGAACGCATATTGTTTGCCGAATGGCTAAGGCAATTTGCCGACCATTTTCCCGAGGCGGCACGTCAGTCAGCAATATTAAGCAGGCCAGGGCGCGAGGCCATCGTCGTATACCAGCACTTGCAAGAAGTGCTCAACAACAAATTTCTTGACGAGTTTGGCAAAAATCTTTCTGTGCCTGTCTATGAAAAGGTTATCGACATCTATCATCCAGAGCTGCGAAAACCCTTGGAAGCGCTGATCGAGGAAAACCCACAACGCTTTTCACGCCTAATATCTGACGATGTTGGACAGCGATTACTTCGCGGCAATGATTTCGAGACACTGGATCAGCTTGAACAAGCGTTAGAGTTAGAGAAGAAACGTATTCGAACGGCAAACCCAGCCGGATTTAAAGAAATCGGCGGCAAACCACCCAGTGGTTTGTATTTGGATGAAGCGGTAAGAACCTCAGCAAATGGCGGATTAGAAGCGACGATCGACGTTTCAAGCAATTGGCTTTGGGGGCGCAAAGACAAACGTTTTGCGAACTTTACTCGTAAGGTGAATAACATCGAAAATTTAGAGTCAGAACTATTGGCTCAACTCACCGAATTAGATTTACCAAGACGAGGTAAGATATTTACATTTGCGTCAGCACTGATTCAAGATTTGGATGTTCCGCCGTCGCTTATTCACGCACGTGATCAAGCTCTACAAATTTTTGTTGACGCCTATGGCAAACAAAAACCGCGAGCAGTCTTAGATAAAGCGCGTAATGAATACCTTCGAGCCTTAGCAAACTACGATCAAGCGCTCGAACGGACGGCTGTGGTAAACAGCAAAACGATGATTAGCTATATGAAGAACCCGATGATTCCAGGCAAAGGAACTCCGTTAGCAGCCTATCTTAACCAACGCTTAATGCATAAATTAGGCATCGAATACGCTGACTCGGCACTCAAAGTAGTAAGACTTGAAAATGTGGTAAACAAGAAGACAGCGTTACAACTGGATTGGCTACAAAAAGTTTATGCCGGAAAGAATATGCCCATTGACGAAATGTTGTCGTTTACTGATTCATATCGCTACGCGGAGTCAGCCTTAAATCAGGCTGGCTTTAAAATAACAGGGGCAAAACTATCTCGCGGCACAACATCACAGCGCTTGATTGGTGGCGTTATTAGTGACTTCGCGAGCGACAACAATACTCACTCCTTTGGAAAAGAAGGGATAAATGGTTTTTTGAAACGCTTTAGGGGTATTAACCCGCTAGATAAAGTAGACGTTGGTTTTGATATTTTTCTGACGGTTGCGCCCCTGTAAACCAAAGAATTGCAAGAGCAACGCTATGCTCCCAAGTTGTTGTTTAGTATTGGGGTTATCGTTTGACACTCCTATTCAATGGTTTTCTTAGCTTATAGCAAGCCGGGGCCAACCTTACATGCGAAGATGGTCAAAATAATTGATTATTTAGAGGCGATTACGCTGATGGTTTGTTAGGTGCCACTGACGAAATCCAGTGACGTTAATTGCTGTTCGACAACGTTCTGAGTGGAGCGCTAATTCGAATTCCAGGCGTACGAGGTAATTTGAATAATCAAATTTTCCAACGCAGGGGATCGATCGTCACGGCGAGCTACCGCTAATTCGATTGCCCGAGTAAATCCGGGATCTGATATTGGCCGATGATCAAGTTCCGGCTTTAACAGAGAATTCGCAGGGAGCACACTGACCCCCACTCCTTCGCGAATGAGATCTTGAATCCAGTCTTCTCGTTGACTTCTAAAAGCAATATCCAGTCCAATATCATTGTCGTCGGCGTATTGCATTAACTGTGGACGAAACTCGCAGTGCAAGCGGTCAACATATCGATGTTTAGTGACCTCACTAATAGAAACTTCGCGCTTTTTAGATAAAGGATGATCCATGGGAAACGCAACGATCATTTTTTCATCAAATAATTTAGTGTATTTTAGTTTGGCGTTCGGAGGCCCTTTGTGTGAGCAAATCGCACCGTCCAACGCGCCCGACAGAACTAGATCGGATATTCGATTGGGTACTACATCATGTAGCACTAATGATACCTTAGGAAATTTTTGTTGAAAGTCATCTAACATCCCCACTAAGGAGCGCGGTCCAATTGTGCACATGAGCCCGATGTTGAGCTCGGCGATATCTCCGTCAATTACGGCCTTTGCTGTTTTACTAACTAGGTTCTTTGTTCGATCTATTTGTTGAAAATGCCCTCGCAAAGAATGTCCCAAATTGGTCAGTTCTATATGACCGGTTCCACGCTTGACTAGATCACCACCAAGCTCAACCTCTAATCGCTTTATCGCCTGCGTAAGTGCAGGCTGAGATACGAAGCATTGTTTTGCCGCACGAGTAAAATTAAGGGTGTCGGCCAGTTTTAGAAAATATCTAATTTGGTTGAAGTCCATCATTGTCACCAGCAGTAAAAAGCCAGGCTTCTCAGAATAGAGTCAAGCCTGGCCAAAGTTAATAAGATAGCTGAAACGGCTAAGCTAAGGCGAAACTAACGTTGGATAGGCCTCAGTATATATCCAGTCATTGTTTTTTGCTGGAACATGACATCCCAAACAATCTACCTTATAGTTATTTGAAATATTTTTAGTCTTATCCACCGTGTTAAACAAGGCCCAGCCCCAACCGTCACCCCAACTATTATTGTCGGAGAATCGGTCTTTGCTGTCCTTCACCATTACAAACCATTGCTTTAATCCATCATTTGCGTACGCGACACCATCTCCGGTTGTGTAGTTTCCAACAGACGCTGCGCGCAGTTCCTTGACGATTATCGACCCATCTGGAAACTTACCCGTTTCTCGATAGCTACTGACTGCTTGATCATCGGCGTAGACATCGTGAAAACCACTTGCATCTCCTGAAGGAACATACCACGAGCCTAAATGAATCATGGTATAGCGAAAATCGTTCGGCAGGGTAATCGTCCCGCCCTCATCGACATTGGGCGCAAGTCTTTCTTCAGCGGCATGGACATTCGCAACCAAGGCGATTGACATAAGCAGTAACCATCGCCTTGCTAAGGATCCGAGTATCGACATTATTTTCCTTCTCCCATACGTTTTAAGGAATCCTTAACGCCACCAATTGCGCTATTACCCGCACCTTTTCCAGCGCTTAGTACCGGATAGTATTGAGTGAAGACAAAATCGTCTGCCGCTGAAGCCGCGTGACAAGCATTACACGAAGCTGAGGGAAACGCAGTGGCCTGTTTGGTTAGACTTTTATGATCCTTACTCGAAAAACTGAAGTACGCCCAATTTCCCGGCTCATCTTTAAAATGCTTAGAACTCTTAATCGTGGCTTCCAACCCCAGAAATTCACCTTGAAAGTAACCAGCACCGCTTACTGCCGACTTAGAGCCAACACTGACGAGTTCTTTGATTAATATGGTTCCATCTCTAAACGATCCATTCTTTTTCCAATGCGCCCAGCTTTTGGGGTCAATATAGACATTATGGAATTCAGGGAACGCGGCTTTGCCGTTGTTCATATCATTTGGTGTCACCGGCGTTCCAACGTAGACCCATTCACGGTATCCGGTTGGTCGCTCCAGCTTGCCGTTCTTAAACGAATACGGTTCTCCCGCAGAGCCGGCCGAAACGAGTAAAAATTGGGTAAAGAGTGCTACGCCAAGAAGGGATACTATTTTAGTGTTCATGTTTTGCTCCAAACTCTATATTGAGAAGTGAGCAAATAGGATAGATGAGTCGTCTCGCCTCCGTATAATATCCATCTAATAGATTACGATAAGCGTGGCTTATAGGCAGAACAAATAAAAAGAGCGAAATTATTAAAATAAGATAGGCGAAACACGGGTGAAGGTAAGCGATGGCGGGCGCCAGTGTATTTCGTTTACGAGTAAACCTGCTTAATCGTTTGTCAAAACAATGTTTAGAAAGCAGCCGCTTCGAGAACTGAAAGCGGCTGTCTTAAGTTTGTGATGAGTACGGGGTTTCGGTTATTCAACAGTGTGAATCGTGACGCTATCGACCTTGAAGGTCTGCGCGCCATTTGAGTATTGATTATGTCTTAATTGTAACTGCATTGTCTTAAACGGTCTCAGCACGGTAATTTCCGCTACTTTTTGCCATTTTGAATCAGCCACGTCAGCCGCTCTAATACGCATAACATAGATGCGTTTTTGGCGAGATATTTCCAATTCAAACGTTTTACTCCCCTTTACCTTTAGTGCTTCAGCAACGCCAGGATAACCTTTATGAGCAGGCGCTAATAATCTGTTTTCATTAGTCTTCTTATCACCATTCGTCAACCAAAAACCGGTATAAACGCCAGGATAAGCACCTCTACTATTAAAAAAACTGCCGGCTGCCATCCTTTTAATTTTCTCGCTATTCTCGAGATCACCAAATGTCACACCAAAAAAGGCGTCACTACTATTTTCAGGTTCAAAAACAATATTCATCACCCAATCTCCTTTGGGTAATGCTTGGTTTATTTTAAATGAGTTCGGAGCATACGGTGACTTTGTCAGATCCTCTTTGTTAGAAATCATCAGAAGCGAACCATCTTCAACAAGATAAGTCTCATCATCTTCATTCTTGATGGTCCACATTGCGGCAGTATGATCCTCACTGTCAAATGTATCTTCGAAGACCAAATTAGTCTGCGGCTGTGTGGCTTCTTTGAGCGCCTGTGTTAACGCTTGCGCATTCGCCGCTGTGTAAACCTTACCCCCGGTGGTATCGGCAATACATTGAACCGCTTTTGCTTCTTCGGCGCCGAGTGTGAAACCAACCACATCAACGGCGACATCGACCCCCTTATTCTTTATCGCCTGCGCAGCCGCACACGGGTCACCACCGCATTCCTCCAAACCATCAGTGACAAGAATTATCTTATTAACTTGCCCTTTCGATGAATCAAATTCTGCGGCGGCCCTGAGTAAGGATTGGGCAATAGGTGTTTCGCCAAGTGCATTTAAGCCTTTAGCCGTTTTTTGCAGCCCTTGGGCGTTAGTAGCACCGAGCGCAGAGACAAGCTCGATATCGGAACAATTTTTGGCGGTTCGATGGCCGTATGCAAGCAGCCCTAAATTTACTTCTTTAGGCATTTCGCCTAAGGTTTTGTTTAGCACGTCTTTTGCAGCATCCATGCGTGTTTTGTCGCCCACCGACTTTTTCATAGAACCCGACGCGTCGACAATAAACAAAACATTAGTATCATCAGCTGATGCGGGACTAGGGAATATAGCGAGAGTAGCGTATAGGGCGAGAACCGTTAAAAGAAGTTTCATTTAGTTACCACTGAAGTATTTTGTATTGATGTCGTCGGGCATTTTAGTCGTTCCTTATTAAAACGCTCGTTTCGCGGTATAGAATTTGAGACTCACGCGTGCAAAAAATTCGTAAGCAAGCAAATCGATAATACCGTCAAACCACTTCAACCCGAATAAAAATTTAGAGAGTAAAGTATAGGGTTCAAAGCAAAAGTGTGAAGTCCCCAATTGGGTACATGGGGCCGCTGAACACATGCTTAGTGGATATTGATATCGCGACCTTGGATTATCGTTATACGTACTTTGCATCATTACCCTAGCTCCCACCCAAAACTCTCTCAATGCATGGCACTCTCGGTCGCGAAGACTTACCATCAAGCTGTGAAAGCTTCTTTCTCTATTTCGTCAATACCATTAAAACCACGCCTGCTAGCGCCAGCCAAGGTCCGACATTGGCGACATCGCCTACAATTAAATCAGTATGTTGAGAGGCGAGGCTGATTGCGGCTCCAATGGAAATTAAGAGTATTGATAGTGTGTTTTTCAAAGGAGGCTTTTCGACGGCTTTGGGTGCTGGTGTCTTCTGTTGCTCGATTAGCGTTTTCAATAGCACGGGAAGCTCTGGCATTAGCGTTCGCCACTGTGGCCAATCGCGTTGTAGGTCAGCAATCAAGTGTTTTGGTGAGAGTTGCTCTTTCATCCAATTTTCTAAGAAGGGCTTGGCCGTGTCCCAAAGATTTAGATCGGGGTATAACTGTCGACCTAGGCCTTCGATATTCAGCAACGTCTTGTACAGCAGCACCAGCTGCGGTTGCACCGGCATTTCAAAACGGCGTACGGTTTGAAAGAGTTGCAGCAACACATTACCAAATGAAATTTCGCTGATTGGCTTTGCAAAAATCGGCTCACAAACTACTCGAATGGCTTGCTCGAACTCTGCGGCGTTGGTATCGGGCGGCACCCATCCAGCGTTTAAATGCGCCTTCACAATAGTGGCGTAATCTCGATTGAAAAAACCTAACAACATGGTCCCAAGATATTGTTTATCTTGTTCGTCTAGCGTCCCCATAATGCCAAAATCAATGGCGATCCATTTGCCTTCTTCAGAGACGAAAATATTTCCGGCATGCATATCTGCGTGAAAAAAATTGTCTTCGAATGCTTGCTTGAAAAAGGTTTGCACACCGTCTTCTCCTAACGACTTCATGCTATAGCCTTTTTCTTTCAGCACCGCGATTTCTCGAATCGACGTACCGTAAATACGTTCCATAACCAAGACGTTTTTCTTGGTGTAGTCCCAATAAATGCGAGGTACGTAGATTAGGTCACTGTCTTCGAAGTTCGCACCCATTCGCGCGCCATTAGCCGCTTCAATGCGTAAATCAAGTTCGCCATGAATGGTGTGATCGTATTCTTGAATCACGTCTAAAGGTTTAAACTGTTGCCCACGAGACCAGTGTTTTTGCAACAGACCCGCAAAAATATACATCATTCGCAAGTCACTTTCGATAACCGTTTCGATGCCTGGTCTCAGCACTTTTATGATGACATTGCGATTCGACAAACCGTTCTGACCTTCGATCGACAGCCCTTCTCTTAATCTTGCGGTATGAACTTGAGCAACAGACGCAGACGCCAAGGGCTGCTCGTCCACAGATTCGAAGATACCGTTAAATTGCTCGCCATAGGCATGGCGAATAATTCGCATCGATTCATCGGCTGAAAAAGCAGGCACTTGATCCTGCAACTTGGTTAATTCTTGCGCAATATCGTGCGGCAGTAGGTCTGGACGAGTTGAGAGTGTTTGGCCGAGTTTGACAAACACTGGCCCTAGCTCCTCGAGCGCCTGACGTATTCTTTCCCCTCGTGGTTTATCGCTTTTAGGTGCGCGCCCAAACAACATGCTAACCGCTACTTTGGCTGACTTTGACAAGCTGAGCTCGTCGAGCAGCGAGACTAAACCATACTTTCGAATGACACTGCGAATTTGCCACAGTCGAACGATTGGAGAGCCGGCTTTTTGCATTTAGGTCTTTGCTCTTAGTCGCTCAAGGCGCGCGCTTAAACGATCCACATCGGCACGAAGGGTATCTACATCATCGAGAAATGTCTCAACCTCGTTCTTTTCTGCCACCAAGGCCATATCGTCTTTAATCAATTTGTTGAAAAATTCTTTGGCTTTATCCTTAGATTCATCGGCCAACACCTTCACCTGACCGGCGGCGAAGCCCACTGCCTTAGCAGGCGATTCTCCAATTTGCTCGGCGAGCAGCGCCTCCCAATCGATGTTGAGCAGTGAGATCACTAGAGCGAAGCGTTGGCCAACTATTGGGTCGCCCGCTATTTCGAGCTCACCAGGTTCGAGCTCTGCATTTTCCAAACCATCTCTTGAAATTTTAATCATAGCACCGAGCGTAGCGCTTAATGTTACATCAACATTTTCGGGCTCATCATGCGTAAATTCAAGACCTTCTCGATGTGGCGTTATCGATAAGGATTGACCAATTGATTTGATGTTGAGTGTCATGGTCTTGCCACGCAACTTACTCAAACGCTCTTGTGTTTGTGGGTCGTGCTCCAGAGTCTTATTGCTGGCCAGTTCAATCAGATCTAACAACATAGCTTATTTAATACTTATAACCGATGTGCAAAGCAACCACGCCGCCCGTCAAGTTATGGTAGCGAACTCGATCAAATCCGGCCTCTAGCATCATGGTCTTGAGCTCTTCCTGGGCGGGATGTTTACGAATGGATTCGACCAAGTATTGATAGCTATCACGGTCATTTGAAATTATTTCCCCGAGTTTTGGAATGACATTAAATGAATAGGTGTCGTAGATCTTTTTAAACGTGTCATTGGTCGGTTGAGAAAACTCTAATATGATGGCTCTGCCACCAGGTTTTAAACATCGTTGCATGGATGCCAATGCGACGTCTTTACGAGTAACGTTACGCAGGCCAAAACTAATCGAGATACAATCAAAACTATTATCGTCAAACGGTAGGTTTTCGGCATTAACCAGACAATAGCTCACGTTGCCGGCAATGCCCGCATTGGTCAGGCGCTTACGACCTTCTTCGAGCATTGCTTCGTTGATATCGGTGACAATGACCTGGCCTTCTTCACCCACTTTTTTTGCGAATTTCAGTGATAAATCGCCACTGCCAGCGGCTAAATCTAGAACTCGGTCTCCCTGCTGGACACCACTTTGAGCGATCGCGAACCATTTCCACGCTCGATGAATACCCATCGACATGGCGTCGTTCATTACATCATAATTGGCGGCAACTTCACGAAACACGCCTTTTACCATCCCTTGTTTATCTTTCTCATCCACTTCTTGAAAACCGAAGTGAGTTTTATTTTGCATTTCAGACATATTTACACTAAATATTGATCGTTTTCTTGTGGTTCACGTATTTCACCGGCTGCCTTTAAGAGACCCAAATAATCTTGCCACTTACAATAACGGTTCTTGCCTAATTCGTACAAGTAGTCCCAGGAATAGAGTCCGGAATTATGCGAATCGCTGTATATGAGCCGCACTGCGTAATGACCGACTGGCTCAATTGCGACAATGTTAACGTCTTCTTTATTGAGCTGTAATACTTCTTGCCCCGGACCGTGCCCTTTAACTTCGGCGGACGGAGAATTTACCCTTAGATACTCACACGGCAACATGAACGTCTCATCTTCGAATACGATTTCTAATAGCTTCGACTTACTATGTAATCGAATATCTGTAGGGGTCTTATTCATAGCGTTATTAGACCTTTTGCTGAGGCTTTGGCAGCGTGCTAAAACTCATATTTATGTTTGCAGGCCTATGCTCTATTTTAGATAACCCAGTATCGAGGCCTTACTCAATTGCTGAGTATATCCTCTATCGCGTAGGCACATAAGCACTTGCTTAAAAATCGTGCTATTTTAACGCCAATACAATTCACGTTAGTTCTTAGATTAGCACCTGCCTATTTGTTTACCGATTTATGCAACACTACAAAATTGTCCTCCCGGCTGACTTAAACGATTACGGTAACTTGTTTGGCGGAACACTGCTGAAGTGGGTTGATGAAATTGCTTATATCCGTGTCAGTCTGGATTTTCCGGGCCAGCACTTTGTCACAATTGGGTTAGATCATGTGGAATTTAAGCATCCCATTCGTGAAGGCCAGATTTTACGCTTTAAATGTAAAAAGACTCGTATAGGCAATACTTCTGTCAGCTACAAAGTTAAGGTCTACGGAGCTCGATACGATGCCGAGTCTGAAGCCACTCTGTTTGAAAATAGCATTACCTTTGTTTGTATTGATGGCGATGGAGAAAAGACCAGCATCATCAAACCAAAATGATCTGCTTCCACCTAGCGGCGAATAACTAACTCCGCGTTTGCCAAGGCCTTAACAAAAACTTTCAACTACTTGATCCCATAAGAACATGCTTAGAATAATTGCTGTTTTAGTCCTTATTTTGGTCGCTGTCGTCGGCTATGGCTGGTACTCAGCACAATCGCTGCCAAGTTGGTTCAATGATGAGGTTTCACAAGAAGACCAAGCTGTTGAGGCGCTCAGTAAAAAAATCAGACAACACGGTGTGTCCAATTTTCTCGGCAACAAAGTAGGGCAAGTACTCAAAGGAGAAGTGACCTTCAGTGAGGTGGAATTTAATGCGATTATGCTCGCCAGCTTAAAGGCGGATGAGGATGGCCGAAAACTACTCGCGGTTAGCGATGCGGTCAAAGCCTTCATCACTAAAGATCAACTTGAAATTAGTGCCATTATTAATTTAGACAAAGTTGAAAAGATAGACCCTAAAGCGCGCAAGGCCGTTGAGAAATTCGATCGGATTTTTCCATTTTTAGATAAGTCACGTATGGCGTTATCAGTGTTTGGTACACCCGTTGCTCGAAATGGCAATATCGCAATAAAGGACGACTTTCATATCAAAGTAGGGGCCATTCCGATTTCTAATAGTTCACTACGACAATTAGGGGCAAACGTTGAACGCGCAAATACCACTGACTTAGCAATTAAATATCTTTCCATCAGTAATATCACCTTAAAGGAAGGGGAAATAGTACTAAAAGTGTTGCCACGATTTTAGTTTCAACTTACTTAAGTTCTCGGGCTGCCAATTTTAGACAGCGCGTTTTTCTCGCCAGTGATTAACGATACCGATCAACGAAGCGGCGATCCAAAACAACTCGATTACAAAGCTGGCAAGATTGAAATGTACCAAGAGACTTAGAAGTAAGAAAAGCGCACCCAGCAAGTTAATTAGATTGAAACGCAGGCCTTTAGGGTCAAGCTTATTTAGTTGCATTAAGAAATACGAGCCAACCACAAACAAGGTTCCGATCATGCCAATAATATTGGCAAGCAATTCAATACTCATGAGTCACCGACTATCACCATTAACTATTAAGGCTTCGTCACCACGTGCACTTCTACCTTTACGTTTTGGCCAACCCAGGTCGGGTCAGCCCAATCACCTGATCCAATATTCCAAATAAAACGATCTAACGACGCAGTTCCATTTAGTACATGTGATCCTCCATCATTGCTGACATCGAAACTGAGCACCACATCAGAAGTAACCGCTTTCATAGAAAGTTTGCCCATACTTTCATAAGCACCATTACTTTGCGAAAAGACGCTGGCGCTATAGCTAGCTTCTGGGAACGAGCTAACATCAAAAAAGTCAGATGATCGAATAGTGTCGTCCCGCTCTTGATCGTTTGTAAACCCAGAGGCTACATCAATTGTGACCTTAAACCGCGCTTTATCTAATTGACTATTATCGAACTGAATATCCGCAGACCAGCGTTGCCATTGCCCCTCAAACGGGGCGCCCGCTTGGTCACCGACGAACTTGATATAGCTTTGTTGATAATCAATGTCCCAAATCGGTAAATCGCTTAAGCCAAATTCAGTATTGCTCGTCGGCAATTTTTCTACGATTGCGGGTACCGCCTCAGTTGAATCTCGACTCGGTGCTGTATCAAAAAGTCGCCCGAAAAGGCCAACAACCAAAACAATAGTGACACCAAAGAGCATCCAATTACCAAAACTCGCCATACGAGTGAGTACGCTATCTTTATCTACATAGTGATGTTTTAAGGCCGCTAAAATATGAATCAGCGCAATCACGAACAGGGCTTCAGCTAAATAATAATGCACTGCATGAAGTTGCTCTGCCAAGCTTTCATTTGGTGCGACAAAGTCAGGTAATGCGAGCACGTTAAACCAACTGACAGAATAGGCTTTCGCTGATGACATCAACCAGCCACTGATTGGCAGAGCGAACAAAAACCCATAAAGTAAAATGTGCGAAGCTTTAGAGGCATTGACTTGCCACGCACTCATACTCAACGGCAGACTGGGTGCGGGCATTCTAGTCCGATAAATAAGCCGGATAATCGCGAGCACTAATATCGTAATACCAACTGACTTGTGATTGGCCAAGAGTGCTAATTGTTGCAAAATCTCATCATTATGTTTGGCGTTTTCAGCTAGCTTGGCAAGTACGTATTGGCCGACAATCAGGCCTGCAACACTCCAGTGTAAGAACTTCGCGATTCTAGAAAATTCATTCATGGTTTTTCATCGTTTTTTTTTGCCCGAGGATGTGCATCGTCATACACCTGGGCAAGATGTTGAAAATCAAGATGTGTGTATATTTGAGTAGTACTGATATTAGCGTGACCAAGTAACTCTTGAATAGAGCGCAGCTCACCGCTCGATTCGAGCAAATGGCTGGCAAATGAGTGACGCAGCATATGTGGGCTCACTGACACTTCAATACCCTGCTTTTTAGCCCAGTGTTTTACTCGAGCTTGAATGTTACGCACGCTGATACGATTACCGTGTTTACTAACAAACACAGCCTGATAATCTTTAAGCGGCAAAGCATTGCGTTGTAATAGCCAGTTGCGCATAGCTTGGTCGGCGTGTCTGCCAATCGGCAAGTCACGCATCTTTTCGCCCTTGCCCGTGACACGCAGCATCTGTTCAGGAAGATTCAAATCATTCAAGTCTAGTGAGCACAGTTCTGACAACCGCAGACCCGAAGAATAGAACAGTTCCAATATCGCTTTGTCGCGATAACTCAGTGGGTCCTTAACATCAATTTCGACTAGGGACGCCACCTGATCGACGTTCAATGTTTTGGGCAAACGCTTTTCGGCTTTCGGCGCTCGCACGTCGTCGAACGGGTTGGTTTTTAGCCGACCCTTATGAATCAAGTACGTGCACAAACCTCGACAAGCCGATAAAATTCGCTGAATACTTTTCGCATGCATACCATTTGCATTCAGGCTCGCCGAAAATAATCGAGCAATGTGGTTATTCAAGCCCTGCCATAAAAATAAACTGCGACCATCACAGAAAATCAGTAATTTAGTAAGGTCCCTGCGATACGCCTTAATGGTATGGGCTGACAAACGTCGTTCAACCGTGAGTACCTGTAAATAATCATCAATATCCTGCTGAACGCTCTGAGTCATGGCGCCGATTTCGACCTAGGTCGCGCTTGGTTGTAAGCGTGCTAGACACAGGCCCGACATCAAGCCCAAACGATCAAGATGCGCTGTACCTAGGTCGTTTGTATAGCGTTCTGGGTCTTGCGACCCTAAGGCCAAAATACCAAGCGGTTGTTTCGATTCGGGCGTACGCATGGGAATTAATGCAGCTGAATTAATATCAGACGAAAAAAACAAATTCATAATGGCGCTTGGCCACCGATTATCACATACAGCTCGATTATTAATCATACGGCGTAGAGCATCTTGGTACCCTTCAGTGTCGCTCGGCTTACGCTCTGCCGCCAACACAGTCTTGAACGCCACTTCGTCTATATTAAAAGTAGACCGAAGTTCGGACGGAAATTCTGTTGCAAACTGAGATAAGTTGGTAAAACCGATCATTTGACAAATCACTCGAGTAAAACTCTCACTGATCTGCTCGTTCTCTCGCGCAACTTGCATAAACTGCGATTGCTGCGATTTATGCTCTCTTAAACGCTCTTTCATCATTGATACTTGGCGTTCTAACAATGAGGCGGTGCCACGACTATCACTCAGCGTAACAAGTTCGAGAAGCTCAGGATGTTGTTGGAAAATATTTGGATTTTCTTCTAAGTAACGCACTAGGTCCGCTTTGCTTAGAGATTGCGTTTGCTGCTCTTGATTCTCAATACTCATAAATTCAACACACCTTCGAACACGGTTTCTGCGGGCCCCATCATTTTGACACTCTGACCTTCACCAGCCCACTCAATCTTTAGGTCACCTGTACTAAGGTGGGCTGTGACGGTATTATTTAACAAACCAGCCTGTATGCCCGCAACCACCGCTGCGCAAGTGCCTGAGCCACAGGCAATGGTCTCGCCAGTGCCGCGCTCAAAAACCCTTAGGGCGATGTCATCACGGCTATTAATTTGCATAAATCCAATATTAGCCCGATCAGGAAAGATTGAATGACTCTCCAACTTCGAGCCAAGTTCTTGAACTGGGGCTGTACCTACGTCATCAACCTGTATCACCGCGTGCGGGTTACCCATTGATAGCGCTGAAAATAATATATCTTGGCCATCAACTTCGAGTTGATATTGTGGCAGACGCTCTGTCGCGCATAAGGGAATATCCTTTGGTTCAAATACCGGCGGGCCCATATCAACGGTGACTAATTTGCTGACTGGGTCATCGTATAAGGTCATTACGCCACTCAAGGTTTCTACCTTAATCGGATTACTATCAGATAAATTTTTTTGATGCACGTAACGCACGAAACAGCGCGCGCCGTTACCACATTGACCAACCTCACTACCGTCGGCGTTTAGGATACGATACTTGAAATCGATCCCCTCTCGAGTCGAGCGTTCGACCACTAATATCTGATCACAACCAACGCCAAAGTGACGATCAGCAATGCGTGCAGCTTGAGATTGCGTCAACTCAATAGACTCTTTGGTGAAGTCCAACACCACGAAGTCATTGCCCAGACCATGCATTTTTGTAAATCGTAATTCCATAGGCGTATTTAAGCACAGATTAGGGCCCAGTCGGAGTTTGATTTATCATCTAACTAGGCAGCAACTTATCGTCAAATAATTGAAAAATTAGGGCCTGAAGACCCATTAGGTTGCACCATATATAGCGTAAATTAGATCAAAATACGGCGTTAGATTAGAGTCTGTTAGGTATAATGTTCGACATGCATTTCGATTGGGAAAATATTGACACCGTGCTTCTGGATATGGACGGCACCTTGCTTGATTTACACTTTGATACTTACTTTTGGCTGGAACACATGCCGCGCAGTTGGGCTACTAAAAATGGCCTCTTACTCGAAGAAGCACGCTCTAAACTGACGAGTATGCTTAGTCAACATGCGGGTACGCTCAATTGGTATTGTGTGGACTTTTGGAGCGACGCACTTGAGTTGGATATTATGGCTCTCAAAGGTCAGGTTTCGCACAAGATACGCTATCGCCCTACCGCTCAACCCTTCCTCAAACGCTGTCAACAAGAGACCAACGATGTCCGTTTGATCACCAATGCGCATCGTAAGGTGCTACAGCTGAAAATTCTAAAAACTGGAATTGACCAATATTTCGATCAGCTGCTCTGTTCTCACGAATTAAATCGCCCTAAAGAAGATGCTGAATTTTGGAACCGATTACACAACAATAAGGAATTCGACCCCGAACGAACCTTGTTTATCGATGATACCGAGTCGGTTCTAGAATCTGCCGAGCGTCACGGGATTAAACATCTGTTCAGTATCGCTCGACCAGATTCGGCCATGAAACGAAAAGCACCGAGTCGATTCCCTATGCTCGATCAACTCGCGTAACCTCAATTTAGCACTAAGAGCTGGAAACGGCCTTAGTCTAATAGCGCAAACCAAATTCGGTTTACGGTTGACATAACTCTGACCTGCAATACCTCACCGGCGACGACCTTACGCGGCGTTTCGAAGTTGCACATCGCTTGCTTCCAACAATTCCAAGTATTTTCGGGGCCGGTAGATAATTGGGTTCCTTGGCAAAAATCCAAAGTAAACCAAAAAACCACGCCGTGACATAATCCGTCGTACTGACAAACAAAATCATGAACAAGATCGCGATTTTCGGTTTCGTCACATTCAAAATCATATTTCAATACCGTGTTCACATCGCTCAAAAATCGATGCTCGTGGGTATTTACCCTGATTTGAAAGTATGACGGAGACAGGCTATTTAGTGGCGACACATCAAAGCCAGCGCACTGCTTACTGACGGTTTCTTGATGCATAATTTCTGCTTCCACCAACTGTGCTTGAACGCTGGCTTTACCCGGCAGTATTCGGCCACCCGGCGCGAGTAGGTTTTTCCTAGCGTGTGCGAATGTGCTCAGCGCTTCTTCGCCTAATAAACCGCTATCGAAAACCTCTGCAACAATTACGTCGGCTTTTCGGGGTAGATGCCGGCCAACTTCTAATTGGGTTGAATAGGCGTGGTAGGCCGTTATTTGCTTTGCGTATCCGTTTTTCTCAAAAATTTGATTTGCCTTAAAGTGCATCAGTTCATGCATTTCACAGGCATAAACGTGTTCTGCCCCTGAGCGAGCCGCCATCATGGATAACAGGCCAGCCCCACAGCCAATGTCTAGAACCAGTGTCTTAGGCGTCACATAATGCTTAATGGCCGCATCGTATGCATCGTTTCGTATTTCATCATTCATCATACGAAAATGCCAATAAGGCGCGGCCACATCTATCAATACTTGTTTGTCGCTAACGGCCTGAGAGCTCCCCAGATTCGCGGCTCTTGATAACAAATTAATGGCCGCGAGATTACGCCCCACTCCCTTTGCGATGTTGGCGACCGCCAGCAATAGGGGTACATCTTCTGGCCAGCGGCGAACCGCATATTCAGCCAACTCTAAGCTGGCTTTTGACCGCCCTTTCGCCACCATTTCGTTTAACACCTTCAAGGCGTGACCAGCATTAACAATACTCATCGAGCGATGTGTATGTGCTGACTCATTTGGCCTCATCGAGTCTGGCACGGGGCTACCAGTTAGTTGATACGAAGATTGAGATGGCAAAATCGAAAGTTCTCTAATGTCGCCCATCGGCGTGTTTTCAGATTGGGCCAGACTATCGCGCAATAGCTTACTTAGACAAAGCGCTAAAGAAACTTCTCAACCAATTCTCAACAATCCATTTCTTTTAATAACAATGATTTAGCAAGAAAAACGCTAAACCTAGACTTTGCTATAGAGGCAAGCAAGCGTGTTTAGGCACCGCTGAAATTCCGTTGATAGTAGACTAATCTAATGTCATCCTCTTGCTTCTGATGCGATTGCTCAAAACCCAATTTAGAAATCAGTTTTCTTGACGAAGTATTTTCACTTTCAATAACGGCATACATAGTTGGACGCGATATAAACTCGGTCACGACGGGTACAAATGTCTCTAGTGCTTCGAACATATAGCCGTTACCCCAAAACTGTCTTGCCAATACGTAACCTAACTCCAAGTTTTCAGAGTCGAATTCATGAATAAAGACAATGCAACTTCCGATCAAGGCATCGTCGTGTTTTCGGAGGATCACAAACTGTTCAGCATGCTCCTGCCGACGGCGCATAAGCACTCGAGCGTACCAAGCGCGGGCATCGTCCCAACTAAGCCAAGTTTGATACGGCAAATAGCGATTTACCTGTTCGTCACTATGAATTTGGTGAATCGCCATAAGATCAGCTTTAATGACTGGGCGAATTTGTAAACGCTGTGTTTCGAGCTGAAAATCACTCAGCTGGCTTATCACGTTCAAACTTTCCATCTTTTAAAAATGCCTTAACCTGACGTATGACCTTTCGATCCCGCATCATAAAAGTATGGTCAACTGGCAATGTAAAATGGTCAGTCATTCCGGCGACCTTTGAGCTGTCTACGGTAACCTTGCCGTCGGAGTCGCCTGGCATAATGCGTGAGTAAACAAAGTTAAAATTGCGCGTACCGGCGATGATTCCTAACGGGAAATCCACCTCTCCCAAGGTATTGGGAATACTGGTATCAGCGGTACTGAGCTGCCGGCCGGCTGGGCCGTTTGTCGAACCAAAGAGGCGATCAAGGAAGGGGCTCTTCAAGAAAAAGTCCACCAGTTCGCTGCCTTGATTAGGCGGGCCGAGCATGACCACATTCCCAAGTTTACGTACATTGTGCTCGCTCAGATATTGTCGTACCAGAATACCACCCAGTGAATGAGTGACGAAATGAACCTTTGAATAATTATCTAAGCACTTAGCGAGGGAACCACCAACGGCAATTTTTGCCAATTCTTCAATGGTATGTTTGCGCGAAGGATAGGTGTCATTGACAACGCCGTAATCATTCATTAACTCAGATGCTAGCCTATTTAAGGAGTATCTAGTTCTTCCCAAGCCATGTAACAAAATCACGCACTCTTTCTTGGTTGGCATAATGCCCTCTTTTAGAGTTGAGTCAAATTGGCGTAAGCGAGCACTAGCCACTTACTGCCTACTTCGTTGAAATTTACCTGAATTCTGGCGTATTCGCCATGACCTTCAAGATTAACCACGGTGCCTTCGCCAAATTTTGGGTGCTGCACATTCATTCCGACAGCAACACCGCTTTCATGCGCGCTTTGATCATCGACCCACGCTGAGTGTTTGCGCACTGGCGCCACATAAGGTTGAGTCGGCTTAATCCGCACTGCGTGTAGCATGTCATCGGGTATTTCACCTAGAAACCGCGACGGACTGGTGTATTTTTCTGAGCCATATAATCGACGCGATTCAGCGTGACTCAACCACAGTTGTTTCATTGCTCGCGTCATCCCGACATAACAAAGACGTCGTTCTTCCTCCAACCGTCCAGCACCTTCTTCAAGAGAGCGTTGGTGCGGAAACAAGCCTTCCTCTAGGCCAGTCAAAAATACCAACGGAAACTCCAAACCTTTCGCGGTGTGCAAGCTCATTAGTTGCACACAATCTTCCCACTCCTCTGCTTGACCTTCGCCAGCTTCTAACGCTGCATGAGCTAGGAAAGACGACAGTGGTGCTAAGTCATCTTCAGTTTCGTCGATCTCATAACCACGTGCAGCGGTGACCAACTCTTGTAAGTTTTCAACTCGCGCTTGACCTTTTTCGCCTTTTTCCTTTTTAAAATGTTCTATCAATTGACTTAAATCCAACATGATTTCAATTTGTTGAAACAAATCTTGGTCGTTTATTTGCGAGCGTATCTCTTGTATTAGATTGATAAACCCAGCTAAGGCGCTCTGAGCCCGGCTGGTCAATTGTGTACTCGCTACCAGACCGTTGGCGGCGTCCCACATTGACAATTGATTCTGGCGTGCGTATTCGCGCACCATGTCGATGGTTTTATTGCCAATACCGCGTGTTGGCGTGTTCACCACTCGCTCAAAAGACGGGTCATTATCGCTGCTATCACATAAGCGCAAATAAGCGAGCGCGTCCTTTATTTCAGCACGCTCGAAGAATCGTAAACCACCATACACCTTATAGGGCATACCTACATTCAGTAAGCGTTCTTCAAAAGTACGCGATTGAGCATTAGACCGGTACAAAATTGCGGCCTCGCTTCTTAAGCCCCCTTGATCCACCCAAGCTTGAATTTGACTGACGATAAACTTGGCTTCGTCTTGCTCATTGTAAGCGGTATAGAGCTTAACTGGGTCGCCCTCTTCACCAGCTGTCCAGAGGTTTTTGCCCAAGCGTGTGTCATTGTTTTCGATTACAGCATTCGCTGCGTTCAAAATATTGGTGGTCGAACGATAGTTTTGTTCTAAGCGAACAATTTTTGTATCTGGAAAGTCTTTTTCGAACTGCAGAATATTCTCAACTTTGGCGCCGCGCCAACCGTAAATACTCTGATCGTCATCGCCCACGGCAAATAAACAGTGAGATTTTTGCACTAATAACCTTAGCCAACGGTATTGAATCGAGTTGGTGTCTTGAAATTCGTCTACCAGTACATGCTGGAATCGATCTTGATAACGTGCCCGCAACACTTCATTGTTTTTTAACAACTCAAACGCACGTAAGAGCAATTCTGAAAAATCGATCAAGCCAAAACGCTGACACAAGTCTTCATAATGACTGTAAACCGCAAGCATGGTTCGCTGTTGTGGATCACTACTAGCTGGCACATTGATCGGTCGCCGACCTTCTTCTTTGTGGCCGTTGATATACCACTGCAATTGTTTGGGTGGCCAATAAGCTTCATCCAAGGCAAGTTCTTTAAGACTACGCTTAACCATTCTTAGCTGATCATCGCTGTCTAGAATTTGAAAGCCTTGAGGTAGGTTTGCTTCTTGGTAATGCAAACGCAATAAACGATGCGCGAGCCCGTGAAAGGTACCGATCCACATCCCCGACATCGGCAACCCCAATATGTCTTCAATACGCGAGCGCATTTCACGACTGGCTTTATTGGTGAAGGTGACCGCCATAATTGAGAGAGGAGAAACCTGATGGGCCTCAACCAAATACGCAATACGTGAGGTAAGAACTCGCGTTTTACCGCTACCGGCGCCGGCCAAAATTAATAAAGGCGAAGGTGGCGCCGCGACCGCTTCTCGTTGAGCATCGTTTAAATCATTAAAGATGTGAGAAATGTCCATCAGAAAACCTTGGCGAGCTGTGTCTCGCTTATTTCATAGATCGAAGTCACTACTCGACCGTCACCGATTTGGCTAGGTTTCTCGGCTTATCGATATCAGTACCCTTAATAAGGGCAACGTGATAAGACAATAGCTGCAGTGGAATCGTATAGATCACGGGTGCAATATAATTATTCACCGGGGCCACATTAAGAACCATGGTTTCATGGTCAGATTCCAAACCTGATTTAGCGTCGGCGAAGACAAATAATTTTCCGCCACGTGCACGTACCTCTTCGAGATTGGACTTAAGTTTTTCAAGCAGTTCGTCATTTGGCGCCACCGCAACCACCGGCATATCTTCATCTATCAACGCCAGCGGACCATGCTTTAATTCGCCGGCCGCGTACGCTTCGGCGTGTATGTAGGAAATTTCTTTTAGCTTTAAGGCGCCTTCCACCGCGATTGGATAATGTGCTCCTCGACCTAAAAATAAGGTATGTTGCTTGTTTGCGAAGTGCTTCGACATCTTGATGATCTCGTTCTCGAGATCTAGGGCGTTTTCGATTTGCTTCGGGAGACTGCGCAGCTCGCGCACTATCTCAGCCTCCATCGCATCGGTATGACGACCATCACCAATACGACGCCTGCGCAAACATATCGCTAGCATCAACAATGTCACGAGTTGAGTGGTGAACGCTTTGGTTGACGCGACCCCGATTTCGCGGCCGGCGTGCGTGAAAATTGTTAGGTCGCTCGCGCGTACCAAAGAACTTTCAGGCACATTACATATGCACAATGTGTTGGTATATCCAAGCGTCTTAGCCATTTCCAAGGCCGCCATGGTGTCTAAGGTTTCCCCTGATTGAGATATAGTGACGAACAAAGTGCCTTCGTTAACAACGTGTTTACGATAGCGGTACTCGCTGGCGATCTCAACGTCACATTTTATTCCAAACTCTTCGAACCAATAACGAGCAACCGACGCGGCATTGAAACTGGTGCCGCATGCGATGATTTTTATTTCCTTAGTCTTATCGAAGATAGCGCGAGCATTATCACCAAAAGGTAATTCTAATACACTATCGGCTCCGAGGCGGCCTTCTAAAGTTTCGGTGATCGCTCTTGTTTGTTCATGAATTTCCTTTTTCATATAGTGCGCAAAACCACCCAGCTCAGTTTCTTCGTCGCTCAGAGTACTAATCAATACCTCGCGCGTGACTGCCCGGCCATTCGTATCGAATATTTCCACAGAGGAACTGCTAATCTTGGCGACGTCTCCGTCTTCCAATACCATGTATTTATTCGAAACCGGAATCAAAGCTGACATATCTGAGGCGATAAAATTCTCGCCTTCACCTAGGCCGATAAGCAAAGGCGAGCCGCTTCGAGCCGCGATTAGCACCTCGGGCTCCTGCTTCGACACAACACCTAAACCATAGGCACCGTGTAACTCTTTAACCGTAGAGTGCACAGCCTCGAAAAGGTTCAGCCCTCGCTGCATATGCCAATCTATTTGGTGGACAATGACTTCAGTGTCAGTCTCAGAGCTAAATGGAAAACCTTGCTCTTTTTGCACCACTCGCAATTCATTGTGATTTTCTATAATACCATTGTGCACAACAGCGACCTGCGAAGAACTGGTGTGCGGATGTGCATTATTTTCTGCGGGGCGACCGTGCGTGGCCCATCGAGTGTGCGCTACCCCAGTAGTGCCCGACACTCCATCGCAAATGGCTTCTAGACTTGCCACGCGGCCAACGCTTCTACGAAGGTCCAATTGCTGCTGCCCATCCACGACCGCCAGACCTGCCGAATCATAGCCTCGATACTCGAGACGTTTTAAGCCATCAATAAGAGTTGGCGTAACATCGCGGCCTGCTACCGCGCCGACTATTCCACACATAGTGTTTCCTAAATACGATTAATTGTCGGTCTTTGGCGCCTTTGTCGGTCGCGTCCAGCCAGCAATTTGCCTTTGTTTACCACGGCTAATCGCAAGCTTATTCGCCTCGACCTTTACCGTAATCGTTGAGCCCGCACCAATCGTTGCACCGTCTTCTATTTCTACGGGCGCCACTAATTGACTATCAGATCCGACGAAAACATCTTTACCAATGGTTGTTTTATGTTTGTTTGCACCGTCGTAATTACAGGTAATCACGCCGGCGCCGATATTCGTATTGCTGCCCACCGAGGCATCGCCTACGTAGCTAAGGTGGTTTACTTTAGCAGCTTCGCCAAGATCAGCATTTTTAGTTTCAACAAAATTGCCAATTTTTACATTATTAGCTAATTTAGTCCCGGGGCGTAAACGGGCAAATGGCCCAACATTAACGCCAGAACCAAGCTCAGAACTTTCAATAACGGTATTCGGATGCACCGTGACACCATCGGCGATTGAGCTTCCGCTGATCACGCAATTTGGGGCGATGTAAACTCCGTTCCCAATGCGGGTTGGCCCTTGAATCACCACATTAACGTCAATAATAGTGTCCTTTGATATATCCACCTCACCTCGGATGTCTATGCGCGCGGGGTCAATAATGGTTACCCCTGCTTCCATCAAGTGCTCGGCCTGCTCACGTTGATACAAACGTTCAACTTCCGCCAACTGCACTCGGCTATTAATGCCATTCACTTCGGTGTTGCTATCTGGGTGCAAAGCCGCAATTGGGTTACCTTCTCGGTAAGCAAGACCAACAATGTCGGTAAGATAAAACTCTTTCTGGGCATTATTATTATCAACCTTGTCGAGCCAGTGAACCAGTTGGTCCTTATCCGCACAGATAATCCCAGAATTAATTTCATTTATTTCCCGCTGGGCAGTGTTCGCGTCTTTTTGTTCGACAATTCCCGACACAGCGTTAGTGTCATCACGGGTAATTCGACCCAAACCATAAGGCTGATTTACGATTGCGGTCAGTAACGCCAGTGGAGATGACGTCATCGCTACCACCATTTTCTCTAGAGTGCTCGCCTTAATAAGAGGCACATCGGCGGTCAACATCAACACATTCGCCTCACCCTCGACAAACGGCACAGCTTGAGAAACTGCATGACCGGTTCCTAATTGTTGTGTCTGCTCGACCCAGTTAAGACGAGTCGCCGCTTGGTGATCAGCAAAGGCATCAATCACCAGGTCTTTGCCATGCCCGACAACCACGTGAATTTTTTGTGGCTTAAGTGCCAAAGCACACTCAATCACGTGCTCCAACAAACTTTTCCCCGCAACCTGGTGCAGTACTTTAGGCAGGCTCGACTGCATGCGGCTGCCCTTACCGGCGGCTAAAATTACGATGTGGAGAGGTTTTTGAGTCATCATTAATTAATAGTGTCTCTGCAAACTTCAATTCTAGCAAACCATCTCGCCAGTAACGAGACAAATTAACCTCTTGTGGGCTCACTCACGTTATAATTACTTAATGAACCGCGACAAAAAAATAGCCTATACCATTGGGGAGCCGGCTGGAATCGGGGCCGAGCTAATACTTCAGCTCGCTCAGACAAAAGACCTTAGCGATATTGCAGTCATAGGTGATACACGGTTACTCAAACAGCGGGCGCACATGCTCGATATCGTTGTTCCACCGCAACTCGAAATAATAGACATACCGATTGAAAAACTGGATTGTTGTGGCACACCTTATACCGCCAACGTGGGTGGAATTATTGAAATGCTTGACACCGCCATCGACGGCTGTTTGAGTAATCGTTTTTCGGCGATGGTAACTGGGCCTTTACACAAAGGCATTATCAATGATGCAAGAGTCGCGTTCTCAGGCCATACAGAATACCTAGCGGAACGAACCGGTGGTGCAAAACCGGTCATGTTGCTAGCCACCGCTAGCCTTCGTGTAGCCTTGGTTACAACCCATTTACCACTCAAAGATGTGAGTGCGGCCATCACCAAAGACACGGTTATGGAAGTCTGTGAAATCGTTAACCGTGAGATGAAAATTAAATATGGCATCGAATCTCCAAAGCTATTAGTTTGTGGCTTAAACCCACACGCGGGTGAAGGCGGTCATTTAGGCATGGAAGAAATCGAGGTGATTATCCCGGCCTTAAATACGCTTAAGACTCAGGGCATAGACGTTGTAGGCCCCTTACCAGCAGATACTTTGTTTACCCCCAAATATTTAAGTGATGCGGACGTTGCCATTGCCATGTACCACGATCAAGGCCTACCGGTATTGAAATCTCAAGGCTTTGGAAGCGCGGCTAACATCACCTTGGGTTTACCAATTATCAGAACCTCTGTCGATCATGGAACCGCCTTTGATTTAGCCGGCAGTGGTGGTGCAGAAACCGGCAGTTTAGCAACCGCTATCGATGTTGCGCGCCACATGGCTGAGCAAAGTTGAGTAACAATAATGACCAAATTCGCCGCGCCACGTAAATCTCTCGGTCAGAACTTTCTGCAAGACCCTAATATCATCAATAAGATCGTTGCAGGGCTGGGCATTAGGCAATCAGACACGGTCATTGAAATCGGCCCAGGGCGAGGTGCACTAACTGAACTTATCATCGCTCAAGCGTGCAAGACTCACCTAATTGAGTTTGATCGTGACTTAGTTGAGTACTGGCAACAACGTGCCAACTCGATCGAGAGTTTAATCGTGCATGGCGCAGACGTGATGAGCTTCGACTTATTTGAGGTGATTAAAAGTACGCCCAACAAAATCAAGGTTATCGGAAATTTGCCCTACAACATTTCCAGCCCTGTCTTGTTTCATTTAATGCATTACGCCGATCATATAGAACACCAAGTGGTGATGTTGCAAAAAGAAGTTGTCGAGCGCATGGCGTCTGAACCCGGCAGCAAGCAATACGGCCGCTTGTCGGTCATGTTGCAGCAGCGTTATCAGATTGAAAATTTGTTCAAAGTTCCACCCACGGCCTTTTTTCCCCCGCCTAAAGTCGATTCGGCCATAGCGCGTCTGACACCCTTGACCAAGATTACGAATCCGGTTGACAGCCAAATCGATTTCGAAAAAGTGGTGAAACAAGCGTTCAGCATGCGACGCAAAACCTTAAGAAACACGCTTAAAGGTTTAATTAGTACGGCGCAAATTGAAACTCTGGGAATTGACCCAGGTGCTCGCGCAGAAACGCTGAATGTCGCCGAATTTACAGCTCTGAGCAATATATACAGCGCTCACAAGCCACCAGATAACTGATCTATTGGATTTTATTAGCAACAGTGTGAATTAGGCTTGAATTGACACAGGCTTTGACCTATATTCGCTCGCCCTGAGTAATGAATTCGCGCCAAATCACGAATTCGATCTCTAATATTAGGAGAAATCATGAAAGCAGACATCCATCCAGCATACGGTGAAATCAAAGTAACCTGCGCATGCGGAAATACATTTAATACAGGTTCAACCCTCGGTAAAGATTTACACGTTGAGATCTGTTCTTCTTGCCACCCTTTTTACACTGGCAAGCAAAAAGTTATGGACACTGAAGGCCGCGTAGGTCGCTTCAAGAGTCGGTACGGCAAAAAATAAGTTTCTCTTTGTTAGAGTTACTTTTCTCTTAAGTGAGAAAAAAGGCGCTATTAAGCGCCTTTTTATTATCTATATATATATGTATTTTCATATATACTGATTTCCAGATATACAATAAACTTCATAAAACTGTCATACGGCGAGACTATGAACCCATTAAGGTTATTCAAGTGCCTGTCAGACGACACGCGATTGCGTTGCATGCTCTTGATTCAAGAACAAGGCGAATTGTGTGTTTGTGAATTGATGATCGCTCTTGATCAAATTCAACCAAAAGTATCACGCCACTTAGCGCAACTTCGAAACTGCGGTTTGCTGACAGGAAATAAACAGGGTCAATGGGTCTATTATCAATTGAATCCAGAGCTTCCGACTTGGGTTATCGAGTTATTAGCGACCACCTTAAATCATTCTCCCGATTTTATAGCCATCAATCGCGCGAATTTGCTGAATATGGGGGAGCGACCAAAGCGCGCGACTATGTATTGCTGAGACTTTGATTATCTCGTTCACCATTGCTTAAAACCTTGATAGAAGAAACACTATGACGACAAGAATAGGCATTAACGGCTTCGGGCGTATTGGTCGCTTAGCCACTAGAATCGCATCCGATATAGGCGATTTTGAATTTATGCGTGTTAATGATCCACACGGCGACGCAGCAACGTTTTCGCACTTGTTGAACTTCGATTCAGTACATGGCCGTTGGAATACGCCGGCGAGTAATGATGGCGCAAACCTTATGATCGGCGGCAGGGCGATACCCTTTTCTCAGAATCTCGAAATAGATCAATCCGACTGGTCGAATTGTGATCTAGTCATTGATGCCTCAGGAAAATTCAAAAGCAGACCAGCTTTGCAGGCTTACTTCGATCAAGGTGTAATACGCGTGGTAGTCACCGCACCGATCAAGGACGATGGAGTTCTTAATGTGGTAATGGGCGTCAATCATGATTCTTATGACCCTAATCACCATCGCATCGTTACCGCCGCTTCTTGCACCACGAATTGCTTAGCCCCAGCAATTAAAGTTATTCACCGGCATTTTGGTATCCGTCATGGTTCAATGACCACGATTCATGACATCACCAACACACAATCCATTCTTGACGCGCCTCATAAAGATCTCAGACGGGCACGCGCTTGCGGCATGAGTTTGATCCCAACCACCACTGGATCGGCCACTGCCATCACCGACATATTCCCTGACTTGAAGGGCAAACTCAACGGGCACGCGGTCAGAGTCCCTCTGGCCAACGCCTCGCTTACCGATTGCGTCTTCGAACTCGAAGCGGCAACCAATTCGGTTGAGGTAAACCAACATCTCAAACAGGCATCGGAAACGTATCTCAAAGGCGTACTAGGCTATGAAGAGCAACCTCTGGTTTCGATCGACTATAAGACCGACCCGCGTTCATGCATCGTCGACGCTTTGTCGACGATGGTGATCAACGACAAGCATTTAAAACTCTATCTCTGGTACGACAACGAGTGGGGTTACGCTAATCGGACCGTCGAACTGGCTCAACTACTGGTAAGGAAGGGGCTGAGCTAATACCGTGACGGCCGAGGTTGATAATCTACAACATATTCGCCAATACAGTTTAATCACCGCTAATTACTGGGCGTTTACGCTCACCGACGGTGCCTTACGTATGTTGGTGATTCTGTATTTCTATCAACTGGGATACCAACCCTTAGAATTGGCACTATTATTTGTATTTTACGAGGCGTTTGGTGTGGTGACGAACCTTCTCGGAGGCTGGCTTGGAGCACGAGTTGGTTTGAACAAAACCATGAATGCAGGTCTGTTGCTGCAAATAGTTGCTTTGTGCATGCTGCTGGTTCCATCGAACATGCTCGGCATCGCTTTAGTAATGAGTGCCCAAGCGCTTTCCGGCATCGCTAAAGATCTAAACAAGATGAGCGCGAAAAGCGCGATTAAGCTCCTCATTCCGCCAAATCAACGGGGTCGACTATTCAAGTGGGTGGCACTATTAACCGGTTCGAAAAACACGTTAAAAGGAGTCGGCTTTTTCTTAGGCGGCTCATTGCTTACGCTGTTTGGGTTTCGCGGCGCCATATTCATAATGGCAGTGTCTCTTATTCTTGTCTGGCTTATTAGTCTGATAAAGTTACAACGCGATATTGGGCGCAGCTCTGACAAACCAAAATTTACATCGATCTTTTCTAAAGACAAGTCAATCAACCTGCTCTCCGCGTCTCGGTTGCTATTGTTTGGCGCGCGAGACGTGTGGTTTGTGATCGCCCTACCGGTATTCTTAGCGAGCGAGCTTGGATGGTCACACACAACCATTGGTGGCTTTTTAGCTACGTGGATAATCTTGTATGGTCTTATGCAATCTGCAACACCGAGGATGATTGATTTAGCCAACGATAAGACATCTCATGGAAGAACAGCGTTTATATGGGCGGCAATATTAGCCCTTACACCAATCCTGATCGCCGCATGCCTCTATCTTAGTCTACCAATCACTCACACCATCGTGCTTGGTCTATTAATATTCGGAGCCGTGTTTGCGATCAATTCGGCCTTACACAGCTACTTAATCATTTACTATGCGTCGCACGAGCACGTATCCTTGGACGTTGGCTTTTATTATATGGCTAACGCGATGGGCCGATTAATCGGCACCGTTCTCTCTGGGCTTATATTTCAAAACTTTGGCCTCGAAGCCTGTTTGATGGTGTCAACACTTTTTATCTTAATCGCCGCTGTCATCTCACTAAGCTTAGATCAAGCGGAAAACTCGCCTCCGTTTAGGGCTTCATCTTGAAATTTAGTTAAATAGCGCTAGATAGATAGTTAGAACTACTATTTCATATAAAAAACTCCGTTATTAACAGAAGTTAAATTTATTAGCACTCTTCACACCCGAGTGCTAATATTGAGTTTATAGACATGTTGCTAATGAATGGCAACCACTGAACACGGTTCGAATGAGTGCCTAAATTAGGGCTCGGCAGAACAATTAGGAGACTTTATTATGGCGACTGTTAACCCAGTATCCTTACATCAAGACACTAACTTGGCGGGCTTTTTGAAAGTCGCTAATAGTGCACCAGTACTAAGTGCCGAGCATGAAGCTCGCCTTGCGCGTCAATTTCGTGATAACGAAGACGTCGATGCAGCACGCGAATTAGTCGTTTCACAACTTCGCCATGTTATTCACGTGGCTAAAGGCTTTACCGGCTATGGTTTACCGGTCTCAGACCTAATTCAAGAAGGCAACATCGGCTTAATGAAAGCTGTTAAGAACTTCGACCCTGATCGCGGTATACGCTTAGTGTCGTATGCGGTTCATTGGATTAAGGCCGAAATATACGAATACGTACTCAAAAACTGGAAAATCGTTAAAGTTGCTACCACCAAGGCTCAACGTAAGCTGTTCTTTAACTTGCGAAAAAGCCGCAAGTCATTGAGTGCTATGACTGAATCAGAAACTCAAGATCTTGCCAGCAATCTAGACGTGCCGGTAAAAACCGTGCGCGAAATGGAACTGAGAATGACCAGCTCTGACGTTGCATTCGACGGCGCTGACAGCGATGACGACGATTTTGTCACTAGCCCATCAGGCTATTTACCCGACATGCGTTACAATCCTGAAGAATTGGTTATGAAAACACAGACCAGCGATAATAATCGCAGTGCTCTGTATGACGCCATTGCTGATCTAGACGACCGGAGTAAAGACATTTTGCAACGCCGGTGGCTGTCAGAGGACAAAGCGACACTTCATGAACTTGCAGCCGAGTACAACATCTCAGCAGAACGCATTCGTCAAATCGAAAAACGCGCAATGCAAAAAATGAAGGGTCAATTAGCCGTCTAAGCTCGACGACACCGACTTGAGGTGTTTGCTTTACCCATCGGTAAGACTGAAAGCTCTTTCTTTTGAAAGAGCTTTTTTATTTCCCAAAGAGGTCATGCTTTATTTAACTCGGGGCTGTTTAGCTGTACGGGGGTTTGTTAAGCTTAAGGCTGTTTCACCTAAAAACTTCGTGATAGGAATATTTGAAAATGAGTGATTATGATTTAGTCGTTATTGGTGGTGGCTCAGGCGGTGTTAGAGCCGCGCGCATCGCCGCAGGCCACGGTGCCAAAGTAGCGATCTGTGAAGAGTTTCGTTATGGTGGCACCTGTGTCATTCGTGGTTGCGTACCTAAGAAAATGATGGTTTATGCTGCGCATTTCCATGAAGATTTTGAAGACAGTCGCCATTACGGATGGAATACCACGGTAGATAGCTTCGACTGGTCTCGGCTTATCGAAAACAAAGACACCGAAATAGATCGCTTAAATGGTATCTATGAAAATTTATTGCGCAATGCCGGTGTTGAAATTCTCTATGGAACGGCCAGCTTAGAAAATGCAAATACCGTCAAACTGGGAGATCAACAGCTCACCGCAGACAAAATTTTAATCGCCACTGGTGGAACGCCATTTTTACCAGAAATCCCGGGGGTTGAACATGCAATTAGCTCAAACGAGGTTTTTCATTTAGAGCAACAGCCAAAATCAGCCATCGTCGTTGGCGGCGGTTACATCGCAGTGGAGTTTGCAGGAATCTTCCAAGGCATCGGCACTGAGACAACACTTCTTTATCGTGGCCCACAAATATTGCGCGGCTTTGACAATGATATTCGAAATCATCTTTCTGGCGAGATCGTTAAGAAAGGTATCGACTTGAGATTAGAAACCAACATCGAGAGCATTGCGCTGAACGATGATGGTCGTAAGGCCGTGAAGCTGACCGACGGTTCTTCTCTAACCGTGGATTGCATTCTTTACGCAACTGGGCGAAAACCAAACGTAGAGGCACTAAATCTCGAAAATGCAGGGGTTGAGCTAGGCCGAAAAGGGGAAATCCCGGTTGATAAGTATTCACGCACAAACGTCGACAATATTTTTGCCGTGGGCGATGTTACCGATCGTATCGCATTAACCCCAGTTGCAACCATGGAAGGTCACGCTTTCGCCGATACATTTTTTGGTAATAACGAGCGTTTCGCCGACCACACAAATGTACCCTCAGCAGTGTTCTCACAACCGCCGATTGGTTCAATCGGTTTAAGCGAAGAGCAGGCTCGCGAAGAATTCGCTAATATTGACACGTATTCGTCCGAGTTTCGAATTTTGAAACACACAATCACCGACAACACCGAGCGCACGCTCATGAAACTTATTGTCGACGCGGATACCGACCGCGTAATCGGCGCACACATGGTCGGCCCAGATGCCGCTGAAATCATGCAAGGTATCGCGATCGCAGTTAAGGCTGGCGCTAAAAAGGCGGATTTCGATGCAACGGTGGGTATTCATCCAAGCACCGCGGAGGAATTCTGTACAATGCGCACCAAGGACTCTAAATAAACAGAGCAGCCATTACTAGTCGCAGTTAAAAATGGCTCGTTATAGAGAGGGCGAAATTCCCAAAGAACAGCTTGCGGTACACGCCAATGACGACATGTTATTGCTCACTGCTGTCTTGGGGTTTTTAATTGGGCTCACTATCACTTACCTTGGCCGTAAGGGCAAGCAAATGTGGATGTGGGTATGGGGTATCGGCCTTATTCTTTGCAGCGCCTACTTAGGTTTATCAATGACCATTGGTTTGAAACTCTTTGGTCATTTTTAACACTCACCCACTCCTATCACAGAGCTAGTTTCCTTGCCGCGATAACCAATTATGCACCTGCTCTCGTTGATCTAACACAAAGAGCAGCACAACGTCACCAGGCCGCGCTAACTCTAACGCCAGTTTGGCGCCTTCAAGCGGATCTACTGCAGATTTAATACGCTCGTCGAGTATACCGAGTTGATGCAAGTGAGCCTTGATGATCTTAGGAATATCGCCGAGTTCGCGGCCACGTAAATGATGTTCGAGTTCTGCGCTAATGTAATACTTGGCGTTCACATCTGAAACCGCTTCGGTCAGATCTTGAATATCTTGATCACTACGGTCACCCGCGTGACTGAACATGGCAATTCTATTGTCGGCAGGCATCTGCCTTACCATGTCGACTACCGCGCGCATACTATGCTCATTATGGGCAAAATCTACGATCACCTTTACGCCATCAATCGAGTACATGTTGCCGCGCCCTGGATTGTCCTCGGCCGTGCTACCAAAGCTTTTCAAGCCCTTTCGAATAGACTCAAGAGGCAGTTTGAGTGCCATACTAAGGCCCACAACACCCATGGCGTTTTGAATATTATGTTTTGCGGTTCCGCCAAACGTCATGGCAACCTCGTCGATCTCGCATATGGCCTCGTTAACGCCATTGGCGCAATACATTATTGTATCCCCACTCAGATAAACGGCCCGCCCAGAACCTTGTTTCTGTCTCTGAACTAGCTCATTGGTTTCGCTTAAACTAAACCAACAAAGCTGAACATCCAATTTTTCGGCTTGTGAAATCACCAAAGGGTCATCTGCATTAACCACTAACACACCGTCGTCACTTAGAGCCTTTGACACCACAAACTTGGCTTCGGCCAACTGCTCTACTGTGTGAATGCCGTACTGACCAAGGTGGTCACTGGCGATATTCGTTACAACTGCTGCATCGACTTTTTCGACTGGAAGTCCGCGACGTAAAATTCCACCACGAGCAACCTCAAGAAACGCAATTTCAGTCCGTCGGTCACGCAATAACATGCGCGCGCCACCGGGTCCAGAATAGTCGCCACGATCGATTATCACATCACCCACTCGAATAAAATCGGTGGATGTTACACCCGCAGACATTTCGTTCATGCTGGCTATTTCCGAGGCTAAACGCACACTAGTCGACTTACCATTGGTACCGGTAATCAAGGCACTGGGTATATCCCGATACGCGCCCCAGTCTAGCTCATCGGGCGACGGCAATTTCGTCACCGGCCAAGTTTCAGCATGACACCCCATGCCAAGACTCAACTCGTCATCATCCACCAAGCACGTCACTTTGTTGTGTTCGGCCTTGGCGATAAACTCTATCAGTTGTGGATTACGTTCCTCAGCCAACACATCCTGTAATTCGCCTAAACGCGACCTCCAATCAAACGCAGGTTCTTGTTTGAGTTCGGCAGCACAGCAATGCCATGCCAATTCGGCAAGCTCACAGGCTGTATAAAGCGCATCCATGGGTGCACTAATCGCCAGATTAGCACCCTCTTGATGCAGTCGGTAGGTGCTTTGCTCGTGGCTCCAGGAAAATTCATTCAGACACTTTGTCACCCATTTTTGCCAACACAGAGCTACTAACTCGCCATCGACATTCTCTATCAAAACATCGACGATGGCACCTGGATATTCCCACAATAGATTCGGGCCGGTTAAACGACGAGCTTCGTCAAGTTCTAACTTCATTGATTAGCCTCCCTGAGATTCACACACTAGTCAGAATCTTCGTCGCGCTCTACTACCAAGCGAACACCGCGCTCATCTTGTACTAGAGTTTGGCCTTCTTCGAGTTCGAACTTTTGCTCCACTGGTTGATACAGTTTTTCTGGAAACTCAGTTGACGCTTCAGCCACGACCGGCTCGACCTCCTCACCATCGTTGAAATGAATAATTTGCTTCCAACAACGAGTTATCTCGTCGCCTAATACGATCAATAAATCACCCGGATTACAATCGTCTAGAGCCTTATCAACCGCTTCTTCTTCAGCCGGTATAACCTGAATCGCGTCATCAGAGACTCCGGATTGCAATAATGTTTGTCGAATCAATTGCGGTACCTCATCAACCCCTCGACCCCGACGATTATCATCGGCTTTGCAGATAAAATGATCGAAGCCCTTAGCGATAATTTGGGCCGCTTCAACAATATCTTCGTCACGCCGATCGCCCGGCATCGCCAGTACAATGCGCCGTTTTCCTTTTATTTCAAGTCGCATCGCCAGATCGGTAATTGAAGATATCGCAGCGGGATTATGCGCGTAGTCAAGTATCACCTTAAATGGGTGTTCATCATAAATATTCAATCGTCCGGGAGCTTGATAGAACGAGGTATTGAAAATTCGTAGCCCTTGTCGAATGTCTTCTAGGGACACTTGGAAACTATAAGCTAAGGCAGCGGCAAACATCGCATTTTGCACATTATGAGTTGCTTTGCCTTCAATGGTAGCTGGAATTAAGTGCGTCCACATGAGTGGAATATGAGTGCCATTATCATAGATGGTTATCATGTCTCCGTTGATCCCTTGTTCTAACACAACCGCAAGACCACCACTGCGAATATGCTCCCTTACTAAGCCATGCCCCGAATTCATTGTGACATAGCAAATACGCTTTGCTCGACAAAAATCAGCCATTTGTAGGCATAAGTTGTCGTCGGCATTCAGCACCACGCAATCGTTGGCAACCTCAACAACCACGCGCTTAATTTGTGCCAATTGTTCTAGTGTATCTACGCCGCGTAAGCCTAAATGGTCGGACGAAATGTTCAGGCAGGCCGCCACGTCGCATTCACTATAGCCTAAACCACGTTTAACGATGCCGCCACGCGCGGTTTCCATAATCGCAAAATCGACACTCGGATCTCGCAATACGATTTGTGCAGACGTCGGCCCAGTCATGTCGCCTTTTACCGTTAGATGCCCATCGATGTAGACACCATCGGTTGATGTCATTCCCGTAACGTAGCCAGCCGATTTAATCACACTGGCAAGCATTCGAGAGGTAGTGGTTTTACCATTGGTGCCGGTAATTGCGGCAACGGGAATCTTGGCATTGGTCCCAGCCGGAAATAACATGTCCATTACTTTTCCAGCGACATCACGGGGCGTGCCTTCGCTGGGCGCGACGTGCATTCTAAAACCTGGTGCGGCGTTACATTCACAAATGCCACCACCAATTTCTTTATAGGAGCGGCTGATATCATCTGTCAAAAAATCTACGCCACCAATGTCTAAACCAATCGCCTGAATCGCTCGAATCGCCATACTTCTATTATCGGGGTGTACGATATCAGTCACGTCAATCGCGGTGCCACCAGTTGATAAATTGGCGGTAGAACGAAGTGCAAAAATTTGATCTTTTTCTAGTACCGTGTTCTCGTCGTAATTCGCGTCGGCCATTAATCGTCGTGCCTGCTTATCGAGCTCTAATTGAGTCAGTACTTTTTCATGCCCAATACCACGGCGTGGGTCCATATTAACGATATTAATCAATTCTTCGATAGTCGACTTACCGTCTCCCACTACGTGTCCTGGAACGCGCTTTGCTACAGCCACTAATTCATTATTAACCACCAGCATTCGATGGTCATACCCTGTAATAAAGCTTTCTACAAGAACGGCACTGCCGCTTCCGTGTTTCTGCGCATCCTCAAACGCAGCAGCCACCTCGTCGTCGGTATTTAAATTAATACTAACGCCTCGCCCGTGGTTCGCGTTGAGTGGTTTAACCACCACCGGAAAACCGATTCTGTTGGCGGCTCGTACCGCTCTTCGAGCACTGTAAATCATATGCTGCTCAGGAACTGGCAAGCCTAAATCATAAAGCAAATTATGGGTGTCTTCTTTATCACAGGAGATTTCCACTGCAATGTGTTTGGTCTGGCTGGTAATCGTCGCTTGTATGCGTTGTTGATATTTCCCATGACCGAACTGAACCAAACTATATTGGTTTAACCGTAACCAAGGCACACCTCTTGCTTCGGCCGCGGCAACCAAAGAAGCCGTACTTGGGCCGAATTCTTTACGCTGAGCCATTTTGACAAAACTGTGCAGTTCATCATTGAAATCAAAATCATCTTCAATATCGGCATCAATTAGATTTTGAACCTCATTTGGCATCAAGTGTGTGAGTAAACGTAGACCAAGTTTTCCCGCCTCGATCCCTACGTCTCGTTGCTGATACTGATACACGACGTTGTAACAGCGTTCTTCGCCAGTGCCGCGAGTTCGCCCAAACGAAACCGACGATCCCGCCAAGTTTTGCAGCTCAAGCGCAACGTGCTCCCAAATATGCCCAATCCAAGTTCCCTCATCTTCTTTCAAGCGTCGAATCAATCCACCTTCTACGCCATAAGAACAGCCGTGAGTTTGCAAACTCGGCAAGGCTTCAATTAGGCCGTTTATAAAACCGTCTCCCAGCCTCACCGAAGGCCATTCTTCAAGTGCACCTATGTCGATCTGAAAACGAATAACTGGAAAATTTGCATAAATACTAGGGCCTACATAAACATTACTACTGAGAATCTTCATACGGTGCTTATTCCTCACTAATCTCGCCGATTAGAAATATGATTAATTTGAACCCTCTAAGCCCGCTGATTCTAGCGAGTCATGGCCTCTTAAGCCATTGTGCTCAACTTACTTATCAAAGGTATAAAAAAACAGCAGCGAGCGCTACTGTTTTATTCACTCCACAGTTCCTTGTGGGAATAATCATCAGCAAGCGTGTTATTTGACGTGAGCTTTGCGCGACGAAATATCGAATCGACTACCAGCCGCCAATATATGCAGCTTCAAATTTAGTAATGTTAATGCATCTCCGGGATTGGCGTCGGCCATCGATGAGTAATCGATATCGGCCGGGTCAATCACGGTGATGGCGCCACTACCCACCACGGTAAATACATTGTCTGAATCGATAAACGCAGCCGTGTCTTCATCTAAACCAATGCCAAGCAAAGAAGGATTGTACGAGACAGCACTGAGCAAGCGAGCAAGCCGGTTACGCTCATTGAAATGTTGATCAACCACGATGGTGTTACTCAAGCCCATTCCAGGCGCCAAATTTACTCCCCCTTCGGTGGGAACCACACCGGTTTGACCGCCGATGATCATATGTTGTGAAATAATCGCCGCCCCTGCCGATGTACCAGCGTAATGAACGCCGGCAGCATTGAGTCTTCGCACGGCCTTGGTAATCGGCGTACCACCCAAAATGGTAGATAACCTTAATTGATTGCCGCCGGTGATGAAGATACCGGTACTGGCCTCCAATGTTTCAAGGTACTTCGGATTCTTAGCGTCTGAACGTTCCTCTATTGGTAAGGAGTGCGTTGCACCTGCCCCTAAACTCGTAAAGATCTCTTGGTATCGGTCACCAGTGTCCGCCAACCTCGATGCCGTTGGAATCACGCTAATTACCGCGTCTGAACCACCCGCTAAATCTACAAATTTTTGCAAAATAGCCGGGTTTTCAACTTTTTCTTCCGCGCCGCCAATCGGAATCACGTAGCCTCGTTTAAGACCGTCAATACTAGGAGATGCCATAATTAGTTTTCAAACGTTCCTTTAATGGTGATTTGCTTGTCGAAATGATGCCATCGGCCCTGAGCCATAACGTGATCGATGCGCTTGTTTGAATCTAGAACGATTAAGTCAGCGTCTCGACCAACCAACAAACGGCCTTTATGTTGAAACTCCATCAAGTCGGCAACATTACTGGTAAAAAACGGCAAAAAATCTTCAAGACCATGACCTTGATCAACGAGTTGGTAGAACACCTCGGTCATCGATAGAGAATTGGCGAAGTCCATCTTGGTCATCTGACCTTGATGGTCAAAGCACGGCAAACAACCGCCACCATCAGAGCTTATGGTGAGTTTATCTGGAGGAAAGCCGCTGGCCATATATCGTTCAAGAGCGTCTGCTGGTTCGAATCCAACATCGCCAGTTTCAAAGGTGGTAACGTCAATCCAACAACCTAGTTTAGCCAGCTCGCAGGCTTCTTCAAACAAAGGCCTACGGCGATTAATGTGAGTAGGATTATAAGTCCGTGCGGGGATTTCTGCAGACTCTAAAGCTTGGCGCACTAACTCTAATCCTCTTTCTCCGTCACCGAGATGTAAATGCAACATACCCGCTTTGCCGGTCATCAATCGAGCCACGTGTGCTTCGGCTGCAATCTTTAAAAGTTCATTCAGAGTTGGTTGACTCGACCGATGATCACTTATCGCTAATTCACCAACGCCCACGATCGGCTCCACAAAAACAATATCCGACCTAACCGACCCGGTTAATGTGGTTGGAGGTAAGTGATATCCCCCAGTGTAACAATAAGCCGATAACCCCTCCTCTCTAAGGGCATAGACCTGCGCGATTAGTGATTCAGTACTACGAGTTAAATCATCGGTCCCTAACAAACCGACAGTGGTTGTGACACCCGCGCGGGTAAACTGACTCATCGCCACCGGTGGCACGCGCGTAGAAAAACCAGCTTCGCCGCCACCGCCGGTGATATGGGTATGCCCGTCAATAAACCCAGGTAAAACGGCGTTTCCCTGCACGTCGACCACGTCAATGTCTAATTCAGCACCGAGATCTGGCACTGAGTCTCCGATGTACAATAGGCTGCCACCGCCGATCAAAATATTCTGTCGACCAAGCGCTTGGGGGGCATAGACATCGGCATTCTTAATTAGCGTCAGTCGCGGGTTTGTGTTCACAATTCTGTTTGATTTGCCAGCAATTCAGTGGTGCCGAATGCTAAAACACTTACGTCGTTTGGAAAAGACCTTTTAGTCAAACAAATGCAAATATTTACTTCCGGATTTTATCTTTGAGCTATTCCTAATTGTTCCAAATTCTTTGCCATTTCTGGATTATAAAGGTGTTTAGTGTTGCTAATAAATACTCATGGCAGCAACACCAAACTAACCAAGGCTCAAAACTATGATTCGCTGACGTAAGAGAGAGCCGTCATTACGGCGCAGAAATTGCGTGAGCTATCATGGTTGTGCCTTCAAAGACTGCCGCATCCATCACGCCGGTGTCACTAGTGAAAACAAAGTCCAGAATTCTATTCTCGTTCAAATCACGATGTAACATGACGATAAACATTTCATCGGTTTCAACACCTTTGTGAACCTTGATTGGCACATTTGTGGTAGTACCTTTTTGAACATAAGACGCCGCCACGTACTTATCACCGTTTGGTTTGCCATCCTCAAATGGGTGCATTACCAACCAGCTATTACCATCGACATGCACCTCAGGAAAGGTAAGCACCTTATTTTCTCGGGTAACACCATCCACAACAATCCAATTTTTTAGGCCGTTTCCCATGTTTACTTTAGGCCTTTCTGGCGCAGCCTGAGCCTCCGTTGGGCTTGGCTCGTTTGACGTCTCTGCATACTGAGCCTGTATATTGGTGACGGCGAGAAGAAATAGACTGCCTAAAAGTATTTTAATTGTGCGATTGCTCATTAATTTTGCTCCTTTGATAAAGTCATTTATTAAATTCATTGTGCATATCCTCATATGACTTAGCAAGCAGAACACGGGCCAATTGGCTAATCAGCCGTGTAACTCAGTCGATTTTTATCGGAGACTAAGCGACCCCAGTAATCGTTAAAGGGATGAATTTTTTCCGTCACGTTTTGCTCAATACCGACTAATTCGAGACCTTGATTGACCCAAGAAAAGGCGCCGCCAATCAAGTTTTGCGCCGATAGCGCGCCAAGTTCCACTGGGGTGCTTCCAAGCCTATTGGCTAATTCGGATGAACGTCGACCAACTGAACAATAGAAGATCACTCGCTTGCCCTTGATTAGCTCACCAAAATCACCGATAAACTCATCAACATCTATATTTGGTGTCAATTGAATGGCGCCAGCAATATGACTGACTTCAAACTCTTCGATTTCTCGAACATCGAACAAGACAACTTCTTTCGGGTCTAAATTCGAAAACTGCGAGGCACTTATGTGTGGCACCAATCGAAAGTCACTTTCTATGTCTTGGTGTATTTTTTCAAGCCGAGGCTGAACTATCAAAAACGAGCTAATTAACAAGGTGGCCGATACCAAAAACCCTAAAACCAGGAGCCATTTTAATATCGTCGCCACCTTACTCACCACTTAACGATAATATTCATATGATCCTTTTCTCTCCGAATTCCCCATGGCCGCCATGAGATCACCAAGTCTTTGATCAAAAACCCGGTCAGCAAGGTGAGAAAGACCGACGACGCCCAAATGATATCGTTCAAATTTAAAACCACTCTGTTCCCGCTAAAAAATAGCACAAACCCGATCACTATTAGAGTCACTCCCACTAAAGACTCGAAGCAAAAACATGGTTGTTCGACTCGTTTAGTAGGTTCGGATTTATGGCGAAATAAGATCGTGATATCCCGTAACAAACTCTGAATAAACACGATTGCGGCAATCCAAACCAATCCAAGCCCTAGGGCAAGCCGACTCGGCAATTCCGACGCGACATGGTAGCTGCCTACGGCAAATAGAATAATTAGCGTTAATTCTATTTTTTCAAACGTAGTCATATCAATGCGCAAGGCTCTAACGCAATGACTAGGCTAAACGACGAGTTAGAAACTGTTCAGCTACAAGCAACGGGTTGGATGGTAAAAAGCCATATACCCGAACGGCCCAAGCTTTAATCTCAGCATTGTCTAGCATAAATTTCTTAGATCGCATTCCCATCATATAACCGTTCACAATAATCGGAAACGCTGACAGATCAGCCATTGACGGCTCCGACCGCCCACCTAAGAAATCACTTCCTTGGAGTTTTTCGACAAATTCCGTTTGCAGTCGTAACATCATGTCATCCATCGACTCACTTAGATCCAATTGCTCTACCATATTGACGATAAACGGTGCGCGCTTAACGCCTAGCGGCCACACCAATCTAACAAAACGTGGCAGTTTGCTTGCGTGGTTCACGGCTCTGGAAAGCTTCCAACCATTGGTAATAGAATTGTAAGCGCTCTGCCATTCATAGGCACCTCGAAACACGCTAGGAATCAACGAAGTACTTATCCATTGATCAATTTCTAGCACCCGCGCTCTTTCAACGCTGTCAACAGGGAGCATAGGATTATCAGGGTACAACTCATCTAACCAATGACCTAATTCGCTGGATTCTTTTCGCCACTCATCGCCAATCTGCAATACCGGAACCTGGCGTTGGCGAGTAAATTTAATTTGATCGTTAGTGAGCGGGTTAACTCCAACTAATTTAAAGTCCAGTTTCTTGAACTTTAAATAACAGCCCACTTTTTGCGCATAAGGGCTGGTTGGGTAGCTAAACAATTGAATATGGCTCATTTCTCAACTGGGAATTTTAATAATCTTAGATTTAAAGCCATCATCCCAATCATTAGATAACTGAGATTTTGGCGCTTGATTGATGGTCCAATCGTAATCGAGAAATTTCACTCTGTAGTCGAGTGGTATCGCCACCTCACGGAACTGATTAACGTAGGCGACTAGATCTTGCTTGTTACCCGAGGCCACGTAGTCTTTAGTGTAAAACTTCATAATTCCGGATAAATAGACCGTTTTTTCATTATCGGAAATTTTTATGTGTTTTGGTTTATTAAAAAACTCCACCGCTGCGGACTGCAAGTCAGTTTCTAAAGATTCAGGTGTGAAGACTTTTTTGGGTAGCCTTGGGCAATCTACCACCATGCAGTTCAAGGCAAAATGAATTCGAGCATCGCCAAGCGGGCGAATGACTCTATTTTCATAGTCGTAAAGGTTGGTTTTTTTGCCGCCAATCACAACCCCGCGAAACTTAAAGAACGACGCTCTTTTTAATAGCGAGCTTAGATTCTTAGGAATACCCCGTTCGATCACGCCTTTCATCGCTAAAGCATTATAGGTGTTAATATGATAGGCCAATACATGTTCGGTCGTAGGAAATAACTCCGGGTGGCTATCTGGGCTCACTTTTTCCACGGCGTCGACAAAACGTTGTAATCTCGTTGTGTCCTGCGCAAGCGCCTCGAAATCGGTTCGACCTTGATCGTCGACAAAACGTTTTAAGGTTGCTGCCCAATCATTCAATCTGAATTTGTATGGGTTCGAATTCGCGTCTAAGGCACTGACGGTATTGGAAATAGTTATCATTAGCAAAAATAGGCTTGTCTTAACTAGACTCTGCCAGCGAGGAAGGAGTTTGGTAACAGTCATAATTATGTGTGTAAATGTTAGAGGCCTAGGCGTTTACGGCCACTTTAATAGGTAGCGGTTTGTACTTTAATCGTGTTCCATCTGCACGAGTGATATCCAATGGTCGTAATATATAATCGTCACGTTGAGAATTATGCTGGCACATCGACACTGGCCCCTGGTCGGTCATCACCATAAACGAGCAACCGTCAATACGTTCTTGCGCTAGTTCTTCAGCATCCATAAAGTTTTGTACAAAAAACGTAAGCTGTTGAACCTTGCCACGAGCTTTGAAAAAATCTCGTGCAATCATCTTAGACAATTTAAAACCATGGGCAGCGAGCCGTCCCCACCAACGAGGCCGCACGACAAGTGCTCTTAGAAACTGCGAGGCAATACGTCTCGCGCTCAGCTGTCGGTCCCAAGAAATATGTTGAAAGTCGTTCAGAAAATCAGCGAAAAATACTTTGTCGCCTAGCAATGGGTAAACCGTATTATTGACGACGATAGTTGGCATATAAAAATGACAATCACTGTGTCCAACTTGAACCACGTCCCAAGGCAAGTCTAAAGAAGAACCTTTTTCTACTTGATCACATACCGACTGTTTGTTAATGACAATGTCACGCTCCCGCCATTCTCCACGGCCAGTATCGGCCTGCAATTGAAACGATACCAAGCCAATTTGATCAGCGCGGTGGCGGAAGAATTTGACCAGTGTCGGAATTTCTAAGAAATTACCGATATGGACCGTTGTGTTGAAAATTACCATTAAACCCAATCCTTTAGTTCGATCAAGGTAATCTTGGCGAATATGATTTAGCTGAGATTCTGAGCTCGCTTCAACTTCATCAATTTTTCGGCGTTGCGTGGTATCAACATGAAACGCCACATCTCGTAGGCCCACTTCGGCCAAATTTTTCAACAGCTTACGCGTTGCACCAATACCGTTGGTAAATAATGCGGTGTAAAGACCTAATTTGTTTGCGTAGTCGACGATTTCAATCAACTCACTGTGTTTTCTTAGCGTTGGGTCGCCGCCGGTGATTTGCACATGAGTTCCTTCACCATAATGTCGAATAACATCATCAAGACGTCTAAATACTTCTTCGATCGGGATATCGGCAACCTGTTGAGAATGTTCCGATAGATAGCACAGGGTGCAATCTAAATTGCATTTCTGAGTAATTTCAACGGCAACGCAACCAATCGTTTGTAATCGCCCCAAAATTTGATTCGAGGTAAACAATTCCCCCATACGCGCTTCGGTCTCGGCAAGTTGTTGCGTTCGAGTATGTGTACCAGGCTTTTCGATTTTTAAAGCAGAAATGTGTGTCATTTACGTTTCAATCGGTCATTAAATAGGAGTGACTTGTATTTGCTTACCCTTAAAGAACCTTTGAGACGTGGAATAATTTCAAAATGTTAGATAAAAGACTTTCGTATTGCACCGTTATATCAGCGTTAATGCTGGCTCCTAAGCTTTCCTTGGCAGAAAGTGCACAACATTACCGTGCTCAAAGCAACGCTCGCCATCAGGCGCTAAAAGCCGTGATTTTTGCAACTCCCTACGAGAGTCTGCCCTATTACAAAGTAAACAAGGCCCAGTTTAAAAACAAAAACAATAGGTCGGAGAGCCGCCTTCTCAGCGATGCACACCGCACACTTGCTGATACCAGAGATTTGCTCGATGAAGATCGTGGTCAGAAACTTTTGCAGGCCAATGGCATTTGTTTTTCAGGAGAATGGATAATTGATCATGAATCAACATATTCAGGCGTATTTAGTCAGGCAACGTCAATTCCAGTGATAGCACGCGCCTCAGCTTCGTTCAGCGGCACTAAACAAACAGAGCGACGCGCACTGGGCATGGCGGTAAAACTGTTACCGGATGATCTAGCAGCCTCACCGAGCTTAAATGTCTTCACGTTACATACAGTTGGTGGCGTTAAGACCAAGTACGTTCTTGACCTCAGCCTCGACAATGAGCCACCACTGGGTCGCATTCCGAGATTTCAAGACATCCCCACCGCGCTCAAGCTTAGAAAAGAATTGCTCAAGGCCGACAAAGAGGCCGGCTCTGAAAAACCGAGTGTTACGTTTCGATCGATTTCCGCCCTAGCGGCGCATAATGCAACAAGCGTCAAAGTGCCGAGATGGATTCGCTTTAACGCGGCACAAGACGCGCGGATAGACAGATTGGATTTTCGAGACGAACTGCGTGTGGAAAATTATGATAATGGTCAGCTTATTTATCATATCGACGTTGGCAATCATCCTGAACTGAAAAAATCTAAGGCGCATTGGCAGCGTATTGGTCGACTCGTATTCAACCAGTCGGTCACGTCGAAGGCCTGCGATACTCGACTCCATTTTGCACACCCTAAGAACTAGAGCTTGATCGTCAATGTTAGCGGAATCTGTTGTTGCCGAAAAGATTCGCCGAGCACCAAACTTTAGTACTCTTGTTTTAATATTTCGTTTGCGCTGATAACGCCTAATCAGGACTTATACCATCCGAATGAGCAAAAAGACATTCGTCATTTATATTATTGACGTTTACGTTAACGTAAATTAAAGTAATAAGCCCGACTAAATAGGCGCCAAGCTCCTAAAATGAAACAAGATTACACCATTCGCGAACTTGCTGAAGAATTCGATGTCACCACGCGAACTCTAAGATTTTACGAAGAAAAAGGGCTTTTAAGCCCGACTCGATCGGGTCAAACACGCGTTTATGATGCCGCCGACCGAACTCGGCTCAAATTGATATTGCGGGGCAAACGCTTGGGCTTGAGCTTAGAAGAAAGTGCTCAAATTATTCTAATGTACGACCCAATCGGGACTAATAGCAAACAAATATTAACCCTGATCGACAAGATTCAAGATAAACGTTTACAACTAGAACAGCAGAAAAAAGATCTAGAACTGACACTCCTAGACCTTGAAGCCGCTGAACAACGCTGTGTTGAATCACTAAACAAAATTCATTAAGCCATTGCGATTTAATGCACTGGCAACAACCTTTACGGAGAACGTAATGACCGTTTCTTATCCTACACTGCAGCATAACCTCGGCGAAGAGATTGATATGTTGCGTGATATGACCTATCAATTCGCGCAAGCTGAGATCGCCCCACGGGCCGCACAAATAGACTCAAACAATGAATTTCCACTGGACCTCTGGCGCAAGTTTGGCGACTTAGGCTTGCTCGGAATCACCGTCGATGAGGAGTGCGGCGGTAGCAATATGGGCTACTTGGCACACTGTATAGCGATGGAAGAAATCAGCCGTGCATCAGCCTCGGTAGGCTTGTCGTATGGTGCGCACTCCAACCTTTGCGTGAATCAAATTCGTAAAAACGGCAGCGAAGCACAAAAGCAAAAATACTTACCAAAACTGTGCTCTGGCGAGCATATCGGAGCACTCGCTATGTCGGAACCCAACGCTGGGTCTGATGTGGTTAGTATGAAACTCAAAGCGGATAAAAATGGCGATCATTACGTACTAAATGGCAACAAAATGTGGATCACCAACGGCCCTGATGCTGATACCTATGTGGTCTATGCTAAGACCGACGTAAATGGCGGTTCCCGTGGCATTACCGCTTTTATTATTGAACGCGACTTTGCCGGCTTCTCTCAAGCGCAAAAACTCGACAAATTGGGCATGAGAGGTTCCAATACCTGCGAGCTAGTATTTCAAGATTGCATTGTGCCAGAAGAAAATATTCTAGGTTTTGAAGGCGGCGGCGTTCGAGTACTGATGTCGGGCCTAGACTATGAGCGCACGGTGTTATCCGGTGGGCCAATCGGCATCATGCAAGCCTGCATGGACGTGGTAGTACCTTATATCCACGAACGTAAGCAGTTCGACAAGAGCATTGGAGAATTCCAATTGATGCAAGGCAAGATTGCCGATATGTACACTTCACTAAGTGCCAGTCGTGCCTACTTATATGCCGTTGCGCGGGCTTGTGATCAAGGGTTAGAAAGCCGAAAGGACGCCGCAGCGGTGATACTTTATACCGCTGAGCAGGCCACTCAAATGGCCTTACAAGCCATTCAAACTCTGGGTGGAAACGGCTACATCAACGAATACCCAACTGGGCGTTTATTACGCGATGCCAAACTCTATGAAATTGGCGCTGGCACGTCTGAGGTCCGTCGCATGTTAATTGGCCGAGAACTATTTGCCGAAACCAAATAGAGAAAAACTCCTGAGGTAACCGCAGATCATGAATCAACTCAAAAGCAGCATTAACCCACGGTCCGAGGAATTCCTCGCAAATGCAAAACACATGCAAGACCAGCTCGACGATCTATATACCTTAGTTGAGCATATCAAGCTCGGGGGTGGCGAAAGTCGTCAAGCGAGACATCAATCTCGGGGCAAATTATTAGCCCGTGATCGCATTGATCACTTGCTTGACGAGGGTTCGGCATTCTTAGAAATATCGCAATTGGCTGCTCATAACGTCTACCCCGGAGAAGACGTTGCCTGCGCTGGTGTGATCGCCGGCATTGGTGTTGTTGCAGGCCAAGAGTGCATGATCGTTGCCAACGACGCCACGGTCAAAGGCGGCAGTTACTATCCGCTTACCGTCAAAAAGCATTTACGCGCACAGACCATCGCTGAGCAAAACCATTTGCCCTGCATCTACTTAGTCGACTCAGGCGGTGCCAACCTGCCTAGACAAGATGAAGTATTCCCTGACCGTGAACACTTTGGGCGCATCTTCTTTAATCAAGCCAATATGTCGGCGCAAAACATTCCACAAATAGCCGTGGTCATGGGTTCGTGTACGGCTGGTGGGGCCTACGTTCCGGCCATGGCTGATGAATCGATTATTGTGCGTAACCAAGCGACTATCTTTTTAGCCGGGCCACCGTTGGTAAAAGCGGCAACAGGCGAAATAGTGAGTGCCGAAGAATTAGGCGGAGCTGACACACATTGCCGTGAATCTGGGGTGTCTGATCACTATGCTCAAAATGACCGCCATGCGCTGCAATTAGCCAGAAACTCCATCGCACGATTGAATCGTGTCAAACCAAGCCAATTAGATCTTAAAGAAATTGTAGAACCACGATACGACAGCAAGGAGTTGTACGGCATCATTCCTAAAGACATGCGTCAGCCGTTTGATGTACGAGAGGTCATCGCACGCATTGTAGATGGTTCAGAATTTGACGAGTTTAAGGC
>CAYQVT010000003.1:19219-63456 GCA_964420885.1 uncultured Gammaproteobacteria bacterium | reverse complement strand
GTCGATAACATGTAAAATATGATCAGCCTGATTAATCGCCTGCCGGGCTCGCTCTATGCCTATTTTTTCGACCACATCATCGCTATCTCGCAAGCCTGCTGTGTCGATAATATGCACGGGTAAACCGTCAATATCGATGGTCTCCGTAACGGTATCTCGTGTGGTTCCGGCTACGTCGGTGACAATGGCAGCATCATGGCCGGCGAGGGCATTAAGCAAGCTAGATTTACCGGCATTCGGTTTACCTGCGACGACGATGCGCAGGCCATTGCGTAAAATTGCCCCTTGGCCTGCTTGCGTAATGGTGTTTGCGAGACGCAATTGCAAGGCTTGAATACTGTTTCGTATTTTGTCGTCGGCGAGAAAATCGATTTCCTCGTCAGGAAAATCAATCGCCGCTTCTACGTACATTCGTAAATGAATTAACTCTTTCAGTAAATCATTAACCTTGTTTGAGAATTCACCTTGTAGTGACCGCATCGCGCCTTTTGCCGCTTCGGCTGTTGCGCTATCGATTAAATCAGCTATGGCTTCGGCTTGCGCTAGATCTATTTTGTCATTTAAAAAGGCGCGTTCTGAAAACTCGCCTGCTCTGGCTTGTCTAGCACCAAGATGAATAATTTCTTTTAGCAGTAGATCTTGAATTAGTGGGCCACCATGACCTTGAATCTCTACCACGTCTTCACCAGTAAACGAATTTGGACCAACGAAGTAGATCGCTAAACCGGTATCAAGCGTCTCTGAGGTTTGATTACGAAATAAAGCATAGTGAGCAGTACGCGGTGTTAGGCTAATCGATGACAGACGTTCTCCTATATCCCGCGCCGCTGGGCCGGATAAACGAATGACCCCCACACCACCTTTACCTGGCGGTGTGGCAATCGCGGCTATGGTTTCTATCGATGTGTTAGGCACGTCCTCAATCAAGCGTTTTCTTGCTGCCGATAATTAAACCACTGCTGAGCCATGGTTAATACGTTATTTACAACCCAATAAAGGACCAGGCCTTGTGGGAAGGTCATAAACAAAAAGGTCAACGCAAACGGCATGATGGTCATGACTTTCTTTTGAATGTCATCCATTGGTGCTGGGTTAAGTTTCTGCATCAAATACATAGACACACCCATTAGTACTGGCAAGACGTAATAAGGGTCTTTAGCCGATAAATCTACCCACCATAAGGCAAACGGTGCGTGCCTCATTTCAACGCTTTCTAATAGCACCCAATACAATGCAATGAACACGGGTATTTGAATTAGAATAGGCAGGCAACCACCGGCTGGGTTTACCTTCTCCTTTTTATACATGGCCATCATTTCCATTTGGAACTTTTGGCGATCGTCTTTATAACGTTCTTTCAGCGTTGCCATTCTCGGCTGCAGTTTTTTCATCTTTCCCATGGAGCGATAACTTGCGGCCGAGAGCGGGTAAAACATCAGTTTTACTAAGATGGTGAGCAAAATAATAGACCAACCCCAATTCCCTACAATATCGTGAATCCAACTGAGCACGACAAACAGAGGGTCAGCAATAAAGGTGAGAAAGCCATAATCGACAGTGAGTGCTAAACCTTCTACTCCTTCTTTCTCATATTGTTTTAAACGAGATTGTTCTTTTGTACCTAGATAAACCCGGGTGTTTAACTCACCCAAGTTGCCCGCTGTAATTTGCACTGGAGCGGCCGTTCTATAACCGATACGATACAGCCCTTCTTGCCGACCTACAGTTGAATAAAACTTATTCTGTTCGTTGCCTGGTATCCATGCCCCGACAAAATAATGTTGCAACATTGCTACCCAACCACCTTGATTTTCTACGTCTAGATTGGCGTCTTCCATGTCGTCGAAATCGTACTTATCGTATTTCTCTTCGCTGGTGTAATAAGCGGCCCCCGTATAACTTGGTAACTGACCGAAGCCTCCTCCAGTGTCGGTCGGTATGGTACGGCTGAACTGCGCGTACAGATAACCGTTCCATGGTTGGTCGCTTTGATTATTCACCCGATAATTGATATCGACAACATAACTGTCTTTAGTGAATGTGTAGGTCTTAATAAATTCTATGCCGCTTTCTGAGCGCCAAGTTAGAGGCACCACCACCTGATTCTGATCATCTAAGCTGTAGTGCAGGCCCGATGCTTGATATTGGGTTTGATGTGTGGGTGAGCTATTTTTTACTGATGAAAGAACGCCATCTTGTGCCACAAACACTTCGGCTGACGAATTCTTTAGAAGAGGGTAGCCTTGATCGGGTTGATCCAATGAAATGGGGTTGTTCTTTAGCTCCAGTCGCTCTATTACGCCACCTACGGTATTAATAGTGGCTCGTACAATATCGGTTTCTACAATAATTAGAGAATCTGGATCACTAACTTCGCTAACATCTGGCACCGAAGGTAAATCAATCGCGGATGTTGGTGTGCTTGGTACACCACCATCGGAAATGACTTGATCAACTGGCGTATTGGGCACACTGGTATCCACCACTTGAACCGCGGTTCCGGTTGTCTGATCTGTGACTGCCGAAAACTCTATCCACTTGAAATAGAGTATTGCGCTGATCGCGACAAGCGAGATCGTTAATAAATTACGTTGTATATCCATGTTCCAATGAGCTATTCAGCTGATGTGTATTTGGCTTTTAGTATGGGGGCGTATTCTAACCTTAATAGGGGGAGATAAAACAGTGTATAAACAGCCTTACCTTAGATCAAAAGGCATATCACTAAATTTGATCATTTTGTGAAGATTCTGCTGTGTGTTGGGTTGATAACTCGCTGCCAGGTACAGGGTCAAACCCAGACCCTCCCCAAGGGTGACAACGGCTCAACCGTTTAATTGTTAACCACAAGCCTTTAATAACGCCGTGAATTTCCAAGGCTTGGTTAGCGTACTCAGAACAGCTCGGTGCGTAGCGGCATCGACTGCCTAATAGAGGACTCACCAAAAGGTAGTAAAGCCTGAATAATTTTTGAAACAACTTTTTAAATAAATTATCCACGTCTCACTCACCGCCTTGTGGCCTTAGTGATTGGCGGTCTATCTCTTTCTTCATCTGTCGCTGGTGCCAACGTTGCCATTTCAATAGTTTGGCCCACAGTTCTTCTAAACTTTGTTGACGCTCATCGCGGCTTACCGTTTTACTGCTTGGCTTGGCTGTTAGCACTAAGTTTGCGCCGTCTAGCTGCTGTTGACGTAGGCGGTAGAATTCTCGCAATTCTCTTTTCAGTCGGTTTCGGTCAACGGCACGCTTGGACACTTTTTTGGAGACGGTCACACCGACTGTATTTACCGAACCACTTTCACTAGCGCGTACATTGTAGCTAAAGTGCTTACTCGCTCCCCATTGCTTAGACTGATATACCCTCTGAAAATCAGCAGGTGTTTTTAGGCGTTGTTGTTTGAGCAAGCAAAATGGTCCAAGCGCCTTTTTACTGCTACCCATGGAAGCATTCGAACTTGGTGCAATGGATTTAGTATTCATGGCGCTAAAAGAAATTTAGCGGACCACTTGCCAGAGAATGGCAAATTGATGCAGAAGGTATTACAAAAACGTGTATCAAGATTAAAGCTGATTCTGCTTTCTCAATATTTCAGAAAGCAGAATCAATCAATAAACTATACTGTTAATGCAGCGCGGCCTTTTGCACGGCGAGCATTAATGATAGCGCGACCACTTTTAGTACGCATGCGAGCACGGAAACCGTGGGTACGCTTACGCTTAATTTGGCTTGGTTGAAAAGTACGTTTCATTTTAAATAACCTTTATAAAGTCCTAAATAGATAAGGTAGCTCTGCTACTCTTATAGATAGGCGTTGCTAACTAGTTGCCGCTGACTTAACTTTTCTTTCTTTTGCATCTACTAAAAACGTTTCTTTAGTATAGAGCTCACTAAAGATAACTAAGTTGCGTTAAAGAAGAACAAACAGGTAATTAGGCTGTTTAAAGGTCAAGCGCTTAGCGGGCTGCAAAGGTACTGATTTTACTGTTAAGAGTCAACATTATATGGCCATTCTTTGAATAATTTTATCAGCTCACTTTTACTCAAAAAGATTGCCAAACTATTTGTAAAGCCTAGCCCCACAGCGGTATATTATTCCACCGCATAGAAAGTAGGGGCGAACATTGGGGAGCATTGTTCTTCATCCCCTCGCTAATAATAATCACACAAATATAACGCCGGTTAACCAACATGCAAAACGTCGTCCTTTGGGACAAATGCCTATCTAAGTTAGAAGATGAAATGGAAGAGCGTGATTTTCACACGTGGGTTCGCCCTTTGCACGCCAACGATTCTGATTCGATGCTAGTTCTATACGCGCCCAATCGGTTTATTAAAGATTGGCTGTCAGACAATTTGATGCCGCAACTAAGAACTACCGTACAGCATTTTGCTGGGGAACAGGCTGAAGTGGCCATTTCTCTTGACACTCCAGCGGTGGAAATCGCCAAAACTAAGAAAAATGACGTCGCTAGCAGTGATGATGACACGATTATTTCATCACCGTTTGGCACCAATGTGCTTAACTCTTCGTTTACCTTCGAAAACCATATAGAGGGAAAATCAAATCAAATCGCTCGAGCTGCAACTAAACAAGTAAGCGAAAACCCAGGAACGGCGTACAACCCTCTATTTATTTACGGCGGGGTCGGTCTGGGTAAAACACATTTGATGCACGCCGCTGGTAACTTGATTCTTCAAAATAGAGACAATGCCCACGTTGCCTACGTTCACTCTGAACGTTTCGTTTCTGACATGGTCAAATCGATTGAAACTAATAGTATGAATAAGTTCAAAAGCTATTACCGATCACTGGATGCACTTTTAATTGACGATATTCAATTTTTTGCCGACAAAGATAAGTCTCAAGAAGAGTTTTTTCATACCTTTAATACGCTATTGGAAACGGGTGCTCAAATTATTCTCACCAGCGATAAATTTCCTAAAGAAATCAATAACTTACAAGAAAGGTTGATTTCTCGATTTGAAAGCGGATTAACCGTAAGGATTGACCCTCCCGAACTGGAGACGAGAGTAGCTATTCTTAAAAATAAGGCGCGTAAAAACAAGATAGATCTCAATGACGACGTGGCATTTTTGGTTGCCAAGAAAATTCGCTCTAACGTGCGCGAGCTAGAAGGAGCCCTTCATAGATTGGTTGCGAGTTCTCGGTTTTCTAATAGAGAAATAGATATAGACCTAGCAAAAGACACGCTTCAAGATCTGACATTATTCCAAGAACGTAAGATTTCTATCGAGAACATTCAAAAGACGGTCGCTGACTATTTTAATATTCGCGTGGCGGATTTGAAGTCTAAGCGGCGGAATCGCCAAATAGCTCGCCCCAGGCAGATCGCTATGGCGTTAGCTAAAGAATTAACCAGCATGAGTTTACCCGATATTGGTGATTCTTTCGGCGGTCGCGATCATACAACCGTCATCCATGCCTGCAAAAAAGTAGACGAGCTAACCCGTACCGACTCGAAGATTAAGGACGATTACGCCAGTCTACAGAAAATATTGTCGGTTTGAGATTAACCCCAAAAAGCAGCCTGTTAATAGCCTGTGGATAACTTTGGTATAAATACTGTATTATCAATGAATAACTGTTATCCACATTTCATCCACAGGTTTAGGCTTTGAAGTAGGTATAGTTATCAACAACATAAATATTATGTATGTTATTGATAACTATATATTTTATTTAGTTTTTAGACTTATCAACGGTACTAATAGTAAGAGTAATAAACAGATACATAATTCAGCATGAATATTAATATACAAAAAGAAACACTGGAAAAACCTCTTTCTCAAATAATAGGGGTTGTTGAAAAACGACAAACATTACCTATTTTGGGAAATGTTTATTTGAGTCTAAATGAATCAACTCTTACCTTAGTTGGATCAGATCTAGAAACAGAAATAACCACTCGCGTAGAAGGAGTGGAGGGGTCGGAAGGTAAGACCACTGTCTCAGCTCGTAAGCTCTACGATATCTGTCGTTCTCTGCCAAATGAATCTCAATTGTCTCTCACCGTTGAACAAGATAATAAGATGATCGTTCGAGCGGGTAAAAGCCGGTTTACCTTACAAACTCTTAGCGCAGATAATTATCCACGTCTAGAAGAAACTCATTGGAAGCACGAATTCACTTTGAGTCAAAAAAATCTCAATAGCTTGTTGACTCGAACGTCGTTTTCGATGGCACAGCAGGATGTTCGTTATTTCTTAAATGGTCTACTCTTAGAAATACATGACAATCAAATACTATCGGTTGCTACCGATGGGCATCGTTTAGCTAAGACGCAAGTAATGGTAGATCAACTTGGTATAGACCTTGTTCAAAGTATTATCCCTAGAAAAGCTGTTATAGAGATCGGTAAGTTTTTGGACTCGGGTAGTGAAGATCCTGTCAGTGTAAAACTGAATGCGAGTCATATCTCTATTCAGTCTGGCAACTTCATGTTTATTTCTAAATTGATTGATGGACGGTTCCCAGATTACGAAAAAGTGATCCCAGCTAATTTAGATAAACACATCATTATTAATAGAGAAAGTTTAATCAATATACTCAGTCGAGCGGCTATTTTGAGTAATGAAAAATTTAGAGGTGTGTCGCTAAGCGTCGAGAACAATGTGTTGCAAGTTCGCTCTCACAATCCAGACCAAGAGCATGCAAAAGATGAGATGGAGGTAAGCTACGACGGAGAAACTATCGAAATTGGTTTTAATGTAAATTATCTACTTGAGGCGCTTAAAGCCTGCGACTCTGAAAATATCGATTTAGGCTTGTTGGATCCTAATACGAGCTGCACATTTCATGCCCAAGAATCGGCAGATACTCTTTATCTAATAATGCCAATGCGTTTATAGGATTTACCAGTCTCAGATAAAAAGCCGATACCATATAAGGTATCGGCTTTTTTTATGTCTGATGTTCCACGTGGAACATTAGTTCTCTTGTATTCCTGATTATCGATGTTTCACGTGGAACATCAATAATAGTAAGGCAATCCATGAGCGTAAAAGCACGCTTTCGCCGACACAAGAATGCTGTGACGACAGGTAAAATTTGATACAATAAGCGCCTTAAAATACATCTCAGAAGAAGATTATAGAATGAGTTACGATTCCAGTAGTATTAAGGTTTTAAAGGGCTTAGACGCTGTTAGAAAGCGCCCAGGAATGTATATCGGTGATACGGATGACGGCACTGGATTGCACCATATGGTTTTTGAGGTTGTTGATAACTCAATCGACGAGGCCTTAGCAGGGCACTGCACAGGAGTTAACGTCATTATTAATCAAGATAACTCGATTTCGGTGTGGGATGACGGACGTGGTATTCCTGTTGGCATTCTTGAAGAAGAGGGAAAGTCAGCCGCAGAGATTATAATGACGGTCTTACATGCAGGCGGTAAATTTGATTCTAATTCCTATAAAGTCTCTGGCGGGTTACATGGAGTCGGTGTATCCGTTGTAAATGCTTTATCAGATTGGTTGAAGTTGGAAATTGATCGCGGAGGAAAATCCTATTTCCAAGAATATAACTTAGGTGAACCTCAAGAAGACTTAAAAGAAGTGGGTGAAAGTTCAACGACAGGTACCAAAATAACCTTTAAGCCCAGTGCTGAAATATTTGCTATTACTGAATACAGCTACGAAATTCTTGCTAAACGTTTGCGTGAACTGTCGTTTCTCAATTCAGGTGTGCGAATAGAATTAACAGATGAGCGTAGTAAGAAGAGCGATATTTTTCAATACGAAGGCGGTATAGCCGCATTTGTAGAGCATTTAAATAAAATGAAAACGCCCTTGAATAAGGAAATTATTCAAGTGGTTGGTGAAAAAGACGGGGTGCATGTAGAAGTAGCGTTGCAATGGAACGATTCTTATAAGGAAAATATATTCTGCTATACAAACAATATCCCTCAGAGGGACGGAGGGGCACATCTCTCAGGTTTTAAGGGTGCGCTCACTCGAACTCTTAATCACTATATAGAAGAGTCAGGTTTAGCTAAGAAAGAGAAAGTGAATGTTAGTGGGGACGATTCTAGAGAAGGGTTGACTGCCGTTTTATCGGTAAAGGTACCTGATCCAAAATTTTCATCACAAACCAAAGACAAACTCGTATCGTCAGAAGTAAAAGGCGTTGTCGAATCGGTGATGAATGAAAAACTGGCAGACTTTATGCTGGAGAACCCCAGCGAAGCTAAACGTATTGCAGAAAAGATAGTAGAGGCTGCTAGAGCGCGTGATGCGGCGCGTAAAGCGCGTGAAATGACCCGCCGTAAGGGAGCTTTGGATCTGGGGGGATTGCCTGGTAAGCTAGCCGATTGCCAAAACAAAGACCCGGCGTTGTCCGAAATTTATTTGGTGGAGGGCGACTCAGCTGGTGGCTCCGCAAAACAGGCGCGTGATCGCTCATTTCAGGCGATTTTGCCACTGAAAGGCAAAATATTAAACGTAGAAAAAGCCCGTTTCGATAAGATGTTGACATCAGATGAGATCACTATTCTTATCACCGCGCTGGGAGCAGGTATCGGTACGGCTGACTTTAATATAGAGAAACTACGCTATCATCGTATTATTATCATGACCGATGCTGACGTAGACGGCTCTCATATTCGCACATTGATGTTGACCTTTTTCTATCGTCAAATGCCAGAATTAATAGAGAAAGGCTATGTTTATATTGCGCAGCCGCCATTGTATAAAATAGGTAAAGGGAAGTCACAGCGTTACGTGAAAGACGATGCTGAGTTTGAATCTTATTTATTAGAGCTAGCTCTGCAAAAAGCTGAAATAGTGAATGCCGATGGGAGTACTACCGTAGCTGGGGACGAACTGGCCAGTCTTTGTAGAGAGTATCTATCTGTGGAGAAAACAATCGATAGATTGAGCCAAGATTATGATCCAGTTGTCTTAAAGGCGCTTATCGACCAGTCTGTGGATGATTCGAAGCTTAATGATCAGGTAATCGAAGAAATTCAGACAAGTTTAAACCGAGAAGGTTACGAAAGCCCTCACTATAATTTGACCGTGGTCAAAAACGGCGCCACAACTCTGAAAATAGAAAAACGCTTACATGGAATGACCAACGAAAGTCAATTTGGTGCAGCGTTCTGGACATCCCCAGAATACACATCGATTAAAGGTTTGGCGGAGAAGCTAGAGACCACTTTAGGTGACGCTATGGTTGTTAAGCGTGGTGAGAGCGAAAAGGAATGTATGGAATTTTCGGAAGCCTTGAATTGGTTAATGTCGATGGCAAAGAAAGGGCTTAACGTCCAACGTTATAAAGGCCTGGGTGAAATGAACCCTGATCAACTTTGGGAAACAACGATGGACCCAGATGTACGCCGTTTGCTAAAGGTGGTGATAGAAGACGATGTGTCGTCGGATGAAACTTTTACCATGCTAATGGGAGATCAAGTAGAACCTAGACGAGATTTCATCGAAAAAAACGCCTTCACAGTTAACAATCTAGATGTGTAAAATTACTTAATAATAACAATAACTTACAGATATTTTCAGAGAAAAAATGAGTGATTTGAACGAGCTCTCGTAAATCTTTTTTCATCGATCGATCTTTGCTCCGTTTTATAAGCCAAAACGGGGCTATTTTTTTGCCCAATTTTTAGGCAGTAATAATTTAATGAAGTGTTCGAGGTATGCTCAAGGTGAATTTCGGTATATTTATTTCGAACTCGTTAGCAGTGTTTTCGTCCGTTTTGTTGATCATAAAATAGCGCCCTTCCATCGTACCGATTTCCGTTTCTAAAACCGCTCCGCTAGTATATTGATACTTATCTCCAGCTTGAATGAGGGGCTGTTCTCCTATAACGCCTTCGCCGTACACTTCCTCTACTTTTCGATTTGAATCTTGGATAAGCCAGTGGCGAGATAATAGTTGGCACGCAACATCTGAATCGTTGTGTATTGTGATCGTGTAATAGAAAACATAGCGATCATCCTCAGGTTTAGATTGCTGAGGCACAAAACCCGACTCTATCGTAACGGTGATTAGCTTATTTAATAATTTGGGCATTTGTCTTAACTCGCTTGGGTAAATAGAGTAACGGCTTTAGATGCCTGCTTGGGTATTTTTGCCATGGTCATCTCGCGTCCCCAGACACTACCTGTATCCAAACAAAGATGTTGTTCCGTGTTAAGTAAGCCTAAGGCAGACCAGTGGCCGAAAATAACGCGGTAGTCTTTCAGACTATTGTTGCTTATCTTAAACCATGGGATGCGGTTTTTGCGGGTTTTCCCGCTAAATCCGCTTTCTGTTAGATTTAAATGGCCATTCGGGCTGCAAAATCGCATTCTCGTAAATGCATTTATCGTAAAGCGTCGTTGATGTAATTTACTTAAATCGTTAGACCATTTACTCGGGTGGTTACTGTAAATTTTCCTAAGTAAACGCACGCATTTTTTTTCGTCTTGAAAAACAGCCTCTACGTCACGCGCTTTTTTGCTAGCGGTATTTAGAGACCACCATGGATAAACCCCAGCATGGCACAAAAGATATTGACGCTCTGAGTTAATATAAAGAAGCGGTAGAGAGCGTAACCAATCGGCTATTTCTTGGGAATCCGGTGCATTGATTACCTTGTTCAAGGTGTCGTGATGTTTTGGTTCACGAACCCCATACATCATAGATAGTAGATGAATATCATGGTTTCCGAGAACGCTAACACATTGATTCTTAAGGCTTTTTAATAATCTTAATGTTTTTAGAGACTTTGGACCACGATTGACAAGATCACCAACACAGAGAAGCGTATCGGTATTCGTATCAAAATTTACGCGATCAAGTAAGCGCGATAATGGGTCGTAACAACCTTGTATGTCACCGACCGCATAGTGAGCCATGAACGATGCTTAAAAGTCGATGTCGCTATCTAATTGCTCTGGCGGATTCCCATCGTAAATAGCATTCAGACGATTTTGATCATAGGTTTCCTTTAGGAACGTATACGGATCTAATTGATTTTCCAAGATCTCAGAAGTACCTAATAAACTGGCGCGATTATCAATGATGTTTAAAGCGTTTATGGCGGTACGAGTAGAACTCGTATCACTGAGTTCATTTATAGGATAATACGCTGCTGATTCAGCGATCAGTCCCAAACCATCGCGAAGGCTGGAAGGACCAAAAAACGGCACCATAAAGTAAGGGCCTGGTTTGACACCCCAACCGGCGAGTGTTTGACCAAAATCTTCGGATTTCTTTTCGACATCGTAGAGTTTTGCCACGTCAAACAAGCCAAAAATACCAACAGTACTATTCACCGCAAACCGGTAGGTGGAGTTTAAGGCACCATCTACTTTACCTTGCAGCAAATTATTAACGATATTAAGAGGCTCATTCAAATTGCTAAAAAATTGGCCAACGCCTTTTTGTGCTGGATCAGGTAAGACCGCATCATAAGCCCTAGCCGCAGGCTTTAATATCACTTGATCGGCGGTGTTATTGAACGCGTAAACACTGCGGTTCAACTCTGAAAAAGGATCAGTGCTGCTTTGGAGAGCAGGATCATCGCTGCTACTCAGCGTGGTGCAGCCTGTAGCGCTTAGTATTATTACCGTCAGCAAAGATAAGCGTCGCAATGCTTTAATATTGTTCATGCTAAAGTCCTCGTAAGCCAGAAAGGCTAGTATAGCGCGCCATCACCATAAGTAATGTTAAGAATTAGAAAACCACCGAAGTATAGGTATAGAATTATTACTGCTGCGGAGAATCCGATGTCGCTTGGTTCTCAGCCTGCTTCTTTTGCTGCTGTAGTTGCTTTTGCTGATATAGACCTTCAAAGTTAATGGGTGACAATAATAGTTGTGGAAAACCCGCTTTACCGACTAAGTCTGAAACAGCTTCACGAGCGAAGGGTAATAAAATATTCGGACACGCTATTTCGAGTGCTAACGGTAAATCAGCCTCTGGTAAACCAACAATATGGAACACGCCGGCTTGCTGAACTTCAACTAAGAATGCGGTTTCGTCACCGATTTTAGAGGTAATTGTCATACCTAGGCTTACTTCGTAAAAGTCAGCTTGCTCCAATTTGCTGGCTTTAATGCTGGCATCTACATTCACCTCTGGAGAACCAGGGTCTTTAAGGAAAATTCCGGGAGCATTAGGTGATTCTACCGAAATATCTTTTACGTAAACTTTACGGATATCAAACGTGTTTTGCTGTGGTTGTTCGTCAGCCATGATCTTCTCAATAATTTAATTGGTTATGAATTAGGGTGCCTCGCACATGCTTTTTAGCGAGTTTATGGTGCTAGCTTTTGCTGGTAAGTGGAAGGTTTTCTTTTTGCCAGGCCATTAAACCTCCATTAAGTATATTTACATTGCTAAAGCCTAAGCTTAGCAATTGCTTAGCGGCTTTGGCACTTCTAGAACCTGTTTGACAGCTCAAAATAACTGTACTTTCCTTATGTTTTAGTAAGCGCTTATCGTCAGCATTCAAGCCCTCGAGAGGAAAATTTACAGAATTAGGAATGTGTGACGCGTCATAATGTTCGGGCTTGTTCACATCAATAATTATCGACTTACCCTTTCTCTGTAGAGCAGGCATTTCCAGTGCCGAGACATTATTAGCACCTCTAACCGAGCTTTGAAGTATCGATAGGAGCAATAAATTGAATACAATGGCCAATGCAACAAACCACCATAAATTTTGGTTAACGAACTCAATAAACATATGAATAGTCGAAATTATCAAAACTTGTTAGTCGCAGCCAAATAAATCTAAATCAGAATAGTCGTAATGAATACCTGATCGTTAGCAGCGTACAAGCTATAATTAAAATAGCAGCGAAGTATACAACACAGACGTGTTTAAAATGGCCTAATAATAGGTAAAAACTCTACAAACATACATGCTCAGAATGTTTCATTACCCACGCATACCGATACTAACGCTTTTTCTGTTTGGCTTGTTTCCAGTGCAGGGGATATCACAAGAGGCAGTGGGTGAGAAAACGCAGCAATATGAGCAGTCAATTAACAACATCGGTAAGAAAATTAAGGGCATTAGCCGCACCCTGAATGCCAACAAAGCATTGGTAGCGACTCAAAGGGATAAGTTACTAGAAATAGAGCAAAAGCTGCATAGTTCAAAACTGTCGTTACAACAAACAGAATATGATTTATCAAAGAACCAACATCAGTACGATGCGTTAGTCTTACAAATAAAAAAGGTCAAAGAATCGCAAAGCGGTCACAGAGAATCCTTAAAAAACTTGCTAATAAACCGTTATCGTCTTGGTAGGCCAGATTTTTTAAAAAGCTTGCTCAATCAAGAAAACCCTTATGCGGTAGGAAGATTGAGCAACTATCAGCAATATTTTTCGGGGGCGTTAAAAAACAAGTTCGAGCAATTGGGTCAAAAAGCGAAACAACTAGAGATACTCAGTCGAGATCAATCGAAAGTTATCAACGCCTTGCAAAAAGAGCGAGAAAAACAAAAAATTCTAGAACAAGAGTATCAAGAGTCTAAGAACTTGAGAGCGATCACAATCGCTAAATTGGATCAGAAAATCGTCTCAAGCGGGGAAATATTGGAAACCCTAAGAAAAGACCGAAAAAGGCTCGAATCATTGCTTAAACAATTAAAAAGGCAAGCGGCGGAGCTTAAGCGTTTGGACGAACTTAAAGCTAAACAAGAAGCGGAGCTAAGAGATCGAAAAAACAATCAAAGGAATGTAGAAAATAGCGCGAAGCCATCGCCAAGAAAACTCGTTAAGGGCGGTTTTCTAAAACAATTAGGGCGTCTAGATTACCCAGTCACGGGACAGCTATTACGTAAGTTTGGCAGCCGTTTACCAGAATCCGGAATGCGCTCAGAAGGGTCTTTTTTTGATACCGATGGCTCGGTGCCAGTCAAATCCATTTTTAGAGGTAGAGTACTGTTTGCTGACTTTCTTAAAGGTTTTGGTTTGTTAATAATCGTCGACCATGGCGATGATCATATTAGTCTGTACGGTCACAATGATCGTTTGCTCAAGAAAGTTGGCGATAAGGTCAATCGAAATGAACCGATTGCCAGAAGTGGGGTGACAGGAGGTTTGAAGTCCCACGGTCTATATTTCGAGATAAGAGACAACGCAACCCCTGTAGATGCATCTAAATGGTTTCGTTAGGCTTGAATTAGATAGCATCGTTACTAGCCTTAATCTAATATCAGTATCAAACATACCCTGTTAAGCAATGATAAATATTTTTCGCGAGAACCATAGAATGATGACAAAAGGCCCACGTTTAAAAACGCTGTTACCGGTTTTAATTTTGACTTTAATGCTAGAGTCACCTTCTTTTGCTCAAACCGAAGAGGAACTCGACGAACCAGAGAAAACACCGATCCCGCTCGAGCAAATTCGTACGTTCGCCGAAATCTTCACTCGGATTAAACTGAACTACGTTGAGCCAGTTAGCGACGAACAATTGTTAGAGTACGCTGTCGAAGGCATGCTCAATGGTTTAGACCCTCATTCTGTCTATTTAAAGGGCGAACGTTATGAAGATTTAAACGAAGGGACTTCAGGTGCTTTCAGTGGGCTGGGAATGGAGGTCATAATGGAAGATGGGTTTATTAAAGTTGTGGCGCCGATAGACGACACGCCCGCTGCTAAAGCAGGAATAGAGACAGGCGACCTAATTATTCGCATGGACGGTAAAACGGTGACGGGCTTAAGTCTTAACGAAGCCACTGAACGCATGCGAGGAAGGCCTGGTAGCATGATCACGTTAACGATTCTACGAGAGTCCGAACCTGACCCGTTTGATGTCGAACTTACTAGAGCTGTGGTTCGCCTAAGTTCGGTTAAGCGCACACGCTTGAGTGATTCAATAGGGTATATTCGTGTCACTCAATTTCAAATAACCACAGCAGAGAATTTTCGTAAAGAAGTTAAGCAATTGCGAGACAGTGAGGGGTTTGAAGGTTTGATCTTAGATTTACGCAATAATCCAGGGGGCTTATTAACCAGCGCAGTGTCTATTTCTGACTCATTAATTGATGAAGGCTTGATTGTCTCAACTAAGGGGAGAGAGGGCTCTAACGACCAAGAATACATGGCAACGCCAAGTGATTTGTTGGAAGGAAAACCGGTTGTTGTGCTTATAAATGGCGGCTCAGCCAGCGCTTCGGAAATTGTCGCAGGAGCATTGCAAGACCACGACCGAGCCTTAATTTTAGGCACCGATTCCTTCGGTAAAGGTTCTGTACAAACAGTACTCACAATCGATGAGCAAGAGGCGATTAAACTAACCACGGCACGATACTACACCCCCAGCGGCAATTCGATTCAAGCAGCGGGCATTACACCAGATGTAGAGGTAGAGTTTCGGGAATTTAAGGTTAGAGAGGCGGGTTTTAAACGAATTAAAGAAAATGACTTGCCGGGGCGTTTAGATAACGACAGCGATGGTACTGAACCAGAAGAAAAACTTAGTAAGAATCAAGAGGAAGCCAAAGCGATGCTGGCTCGAGATTATCAGCTAAACGAAGCGTTCAATATTCTCAACGGCTTGATTCTATTTAGCTCCAAATAACAGCATTGGTGGATTGCCGATATGCTCACCCAAGGGCTAGTACGAATCTTGATGAACAACCGATTCGAGAGGTTTTCGCTGTTCCCAATTAACCGTTTCTAGCTCTGGTTGACTTAAAAACTCATTCACATGACCCACACAAAGATAGGCCACCAGCTTGTTTTGCTCAGGCGCTTTGAGAATACTCTTACCCGTGTCGGCATCTAAAATGCTTACCCAACCAACGCCGATGTTCATCGCGCGCGCCATTAACCACATATTTTGAACTGCGCAAACCACGCTGTACTCTCCCATATCCAACATGCTGGTCTGGCCTAGAACAGGGTCCTGAGACGGTTTATAAAAAACAGCGATGTTTACCGGTGTCTCGATTATGCCGTCCAACTTCAATTTCGCGTATAGGTCGCGCTTGCTATCCTCGAATAGCGCATTCGCCTTGGTATTTTCTCGCACAAAGCAATCTGCTATTTTTTGCTTTATAGACTTATCTTGGATAACGATAAACTCCCACGGCTGAGAGAACCCAACCGAGGGGGCCAGTAGCCCAGCACGAAGTATTTTATTTATGTCTTCCTTGGAAACCGCACGATTAATGAAATTATTTCCTCGTACATCACGTCGCATCAACATGATTTCCTCAAGTCGTTGTTGATCCGACGCTGTGAACAATTTGTTCATCAGACAAAATCCTATAGTGGCATTAAATCCATTAACGCTAACACGGTCGCTTCAACGCCGTTTCTCACGGCTGGTTCAGGGCTTACCTTAAACAGTGGACTATGGTGGCTAGGAACCGGCTTGCCTCCATTTTTAGCAGCTTCGAAGTCAGCGTCAGGTGTGCCACCGATATTAAAGTAGACACTGGGAATATAAGGGTCGGTTGTAAAAAATGGGTAGTCTTCGGCGCCCATGCCTTTATTCGGCTTCTCGCTGAGAATGCTTTGTCCCATTTTTTCAACCCAAACCGCGCGAAGGCGCTGAGCTAATTTAGCGTCGTTGATTGTGGGCGGTACACTTTCGTTAGAGACATGTACTACCGGCAGCTTGTCCTCTGGCAAACCAGCGACTCGCCCCATGTTTTCAGCGATACGCTTGATTCCATCCAATAAGGTTTTGCGAGTTTCCAAACTGGTGTTACGAACGGTTAGTTGTAATACGGCTTTGTCTGAAATAATGTTGTGCTTAGTGCCGGAGTGGAAAGAACCAACGGTAACCACACCGGGGTCACGAGGAGGCAGTTCGCGGGCAACCAGCGTTTGCAACGCCATCACTATTTGCGCCCCCAATACAATCGGGTCCTTACCGGCATGAGGGCTAGCACCGTGAGCACCCACTCCGTGGATAGTAATGTCGACGGTATCAGCACCCGCGTAAGGGCTGCCATCCGTAACCCCTATTTTGCCAGCTTCTAAGCCACTGGAGACATGAAATGCTAAGCCATAGTCAGGTGTCCCGAAGCGTTCATAGAGATCGTCTTCCATCATAGCTTTGGCCCCCAGAACTCGTTCTTCAGCAGGTTGAACGATCAACATCAAGGTGCCAGACCATTTATCTTTCATTGCCTGCATACGCCGAGCAGTACCAACCAAACTTGTAATGTGCACATCATGACCGCAGGCGTGCATTACATATACTTCGTTGCCAGTGATCGGGTCGATTTGTTTGGCTTTGGATGCATAGTCGAGGCCAGACTTTTCTTCCACCGGTAGACCGTCCATATCAGCGCGCATGCTTACCAGAGGGCCACTACCATTTTTCATAATGGCAACGACTCCGGTACCACCAATGCCAGTGGTCACTTCAAAGCCAGCTGTCTTCAATTCTTCGGCCATGCGCGCAGCCGTTTTATTCTCTACCGTGCTAAGTTCCGGATTAGCGTGGAAGTGTTTAAAAAGCGGGTCCAAGTAACTTACATAATCATCCTTTATCGTATTTGTTAAATCTTCAGCTGCTACTGAAGGAACAGCAGAAATAAAAAGCGAGGCTGAGACGGCGAGCGAAATTAGGGTGTGGTGCATAATGATGGCTCCAAATGAAAGTATTGTTGGAATTGTTCTTATATGGTCGAATCATACCGTCTTCTTAGTATCAACAGCAAAACTCGCACCAATAGAAGTTGGCGTTTTAGTGGAATCTACACGACTGTTTAAAACTAGGCATGTAGATCGGGAATCAATTCGCTCTCTAACCGAGCGATCGCGTCTTTCAGTTTTAGCTTTTGCCGTTTTAATCGGCCGACTTCGAGTTGATTGGCGTGTACCTTTACGGCCATTTCCTGAATAGAAATATCGAGGCTACGATGCTCTTGTTTGAGCTCAGCCACTGTTTGAAGTATTCGCTGTTTGTCTGATTTTGTAATTTTCATATCACCGCCTATGGTTATTCTAGCCGATTAATATTGATATTATAGCGTAACCGAAAAAATTCGAGGTTAATGACGAAATAATGTCACTGACAGCAGCGTAAACAGGGCAAAAGAGCCAGCGTGATCACAATGACGATGTTATTCTTGAGTTGGACTTACATTGGCGGTGAATACGATGACGATTAGAAGTTTTATTGCCTTACCCATTCGACCAGAGACAGCCAATGAATTAGGCGATGTCGCTGCGAAAATGTCGTATCAAGATAAGAGTGGCGCTGTTCGCTGGGTTGACCAAGCGAACTATCACATTACCTTGGCTTTTTTAGGCGAGCAGCACGAGGCCGATTTAGAAACCCTCGCAGAGCAACTTGATTACCACATTCGTCAAAGTGAGTTTCAAGCAGTAATAAGCCATTTGAGCCCGTTTCCAGAAGCGAGGCCGAAGTTAGTGGCGGCGATGTTGGGTAAATCGCCTGATATAAAGTCTTTGCATCAGCAAGTGAGCAGCGCGATTAAGTCTGTAGACATGCTGATTGATAAGCGTAAATTTATACCTCATGTCACATTGGGTCGTTATCGGCACACTCGAAACAGCTACGCTGGCAACATCCCGTTGAATGTGTCGTTTGACATGGTGATAGACGAGGTCGTTCTTTACCAAAGTGTACTGACAACCTCAGGTGCAGAGTACGAAGCGATATTCCGGTTTCCTTTAGATGAATATGATGATCAATATAACCATCAAAACTTGGGAGAGTTTTCAAGCTCAGACCACGAGAGGTTGTTAGTAGATGAAGGTTGATTTACATTGCCATTCTAATTTTTCCGATGGTACCTTAAGCCCTACAGAATTAGTAACGTTAGCCTACCACAGCGGGATAACAGACCTAGCCCTGACGGATCATGATACGTTAGATGGGTTGGCTGAAGCGCAAAGTGCTGCTACCCAAAGAGGTATAACTCTAATCAATGGCATCGAGTTGTCGTGCACTTGGGAAAACCAATTGATCCATATTGTTGGTTTAAATATTGACCCAACTAATAAAGCGCTAAGATCGGGGGTAAAAAATAATAAGCGACGGCGGCTGGAAAGAGCCGAAGCGATGTTTGAGGATTTCGAACAGCATGACATATTTCTGCGAGAAAGCGTTGCCAGTTTACTTCGAGAAAGAAGTGTTCCTACGCGACCACACTTTGCTCAGGCATTGGTCAACCAAGGATACGCTAAAGACAAAAAGCAAGCGTTTAAGCGATATTTAGTGCGAGGTAAACCAGGATATATTCCAATGATATGGCCCGACCTAGAACAAATCGGTGGCTGGATAAAAGCGGCTGGCGGGATCGGTGTTTTGGCTCATCCAAATCGATATAAATTGACTCGTACAAAGTTATCCAGACTTATAAGCGACATGATCAAAGCTGGTATAGAAGGAATGGAAGTTTCTACCTCGACCACAGATAAACAACAATTAGCGATGTTAGCAGACCTGGCAAAACAATTCGGTTTGTGTGCTTCCTTAGGATCTGATTTTCACTCGACAGATCAGCCGTGGGCGCGTTTAGGAAGTGCCCAAGACCTTGCACAAGAACTGACTCCGGTCTGGAGTAAGTTCTAGTCGTTTTGTCGTTATTAAATGGTGGTATTTAGAGCAAGCCGAATTTATGAGCTTAGATACTCGAAGCAATAAAATTAGGCTGATCGTCAATAAAACCTTATGCACAGTTTTCATTGCAGCGCAGAAAAGGCACTTCGTTGAATTAGAAGAGAATTGCTCGAATAATATTTTACTAGAACAGTACTATTAGCATGTTAGAAAATGATCTCGCACCACAGCAAAAGCCCAAAACAGTTTATTTAATAGATTATCAAGCGCCCGATTTTTTGGTGCCCAAAATTTCCTTAAATGCTGAGCTTGGAAAGGAACTCACTACCATAACCGTGGTTCTAGAAATAGAGCGTCAAGGTACCCATGAGTTGCCACTAGTATTGAATGGAGAAAAACTAGCGCTCGAGTATATAAAAATAAATGGCGAACCGCTGGCTGAAGACCAATATGGCTTAAGCGAAGAGCATCTGTCGATAGCAGACGTGCCGAATGAGTTTAATTTGGAAATTCAAACCAAATTGCAACCTCATCTAAATACTGAGTTGTCTGGGCTTTATCAATCGAGTGGAAATTTTTGTACTCAATGTGAAGCAGAGGGCTTTCGCCGCATAACGTATTTTCCTGATCGACCAGATGTCTTGAGTATATACGACGTTACCATCACGGCTGATAAATCCACCTGTCCGGTATTGCTTTCAAACGGCAATCCGATTCTACGAGGCGACAATAAGGATGGGACTCACTGGGCAAAATGGCACGATCCACATCCTAAACCAAGCTACCTTTTTGCCTTAGTAGCTGGCGATTTGAAACACATCAGTGATCAATATCAAACCATCAGCGGGAGGCAAGTAGAGCTTAACATTTACACTCAAGCGCACAATATCGAAAAGTGCCAACACGCGATGGAGTCGCTCAAAAATTCCATGGCATGGGATGAAAACGTGTATGGGCGAGAATACGATTTAGGTATTTACAATATAGTTGCCGTTGATGACTTCAACATGGGCGCGATGGAAAACAAGGGCCTAAATGTTTTCAATTCTAAGTATGTATTGGCTAATCAACAGTCGGCCACTGATTCTGATTACGAGGGCATCGAGAGCGTCATTGGCCATGAATATTTTCATAATTGGTCTGGAAACCGTGTCACTTGCCGCGATTGGTTTCAATTGAGTCTAAAAGAAGGGTTCACCGTTTTTAGAGATCAAGAATTCAGTGCAGATATGGGTTCTCGTTCGGTTAAGAGAATTCGCGATGTACAAATGCTCAGAGCTTACCAGTTCAAAGAGGATGCTGGCCCAATGTCCCACCCTGTTCGGCCTGATTCGTATCAAGAGATAAATAATTTTTATACTGTAACAATTTACGAAAAAGGCGCCGAAGTTATTCGAATGATGCACCGCTTAGTGGGTAGCGAGGGCTTTCGGCAAGGTACAGACTTGTATTTCGATACCTTCGATGGACAGGCCGTCACAACCGAAGATTTTGTAAGCTCGATAGAGCGTGCTAATGATATCGACTTGCAGCAGTTTAGACTCTGGTATACCCAATCTGGCACGCCCGAAGTTCATTTAACGCAACGGTTTGAGGGTGGCACCTTGTATTTGGATTTTTCACAATCTTGCCCACCAACACCGGGGCAAGAGACTAAGCAGCCGTTTCAAATACCTATAGCCATGGCTTTGTTTTCAACCGACGGCGAAAAGTTAGATGAAACGACCTTGGTGCTAGATAATCTGTCACAAACATTTGAATTTAGCGGATTGCAAAGTAAGCCATTAGTGTCGCTGTTACGAGACTTTTCTGCCCCGATTAAACTCAATACCGAGTTATCGGATAGTGAGCTGGCGGCGTTAATAGAGTTCGATGATAATGGGTTTTCTCGTTGGGAAGCGATGCAGCGTTTGTCACTAAATGTGATCTTGCCGGCGATAGACAGCGGTGAGATTAGCGATATTGCGTATCAGTCATTACTACGTGCGATGCAGGGCTTGATAGCTTCAAACCCTGACGATAAAGCGGTTTACGCGGAAATGTTAACCCTGCCGTCCGCGGCCTATATTGCCGAACAATGTTCGCCAATCAACCCTCAGCGTATCGCCAGTATTCGAGAGCAATGTGTTGGCCGTCTGGCCCGTGACCTAGAATCACAATTTCACGCCTTGTACGCTAATAATAATCAGCGTTCAGGGTTTTCATTAGACGCAGAGGCCATCGCCGAACGCGCCTTAAAAAATAGAGCCTTGAGCTATTTAGTAGCCACTGAACAAGCGGCCTATCATGCTTTAGCAAGTCACCAGTATCATATCGCCAGTAACATGACTGACAGGTTGGCGGCTTTTAGTGCTTTAATTACCTCTGATTATCCAGAGCGATCAGTATTGATTAACGACTTTTATACTCATTGGCAACACGATACCTTAGTGCTGGATAAATGGTTCGCATTGCAAGCCATGACTCCCAAGACAGAGACATTGAACGATGTAATCGAGTTATTGAGTCATTCGGAATTTTCAATGAACAATCCCAACAAGGTTCGTTCATTGATCGGGGCTTTTACCAGTAACCTAGTAGGGTTTCATCGAGAAGATGGCATGGGTTACGCATTTTTAGCCGATAGAATTATCGAGCTAAATCTTATTAATCCACAAATGGCGGCGCGGTTGGTTAGCGTATTTAATAACTGGAAAAATTATTCTGAACCAAACAAGTCAGCGATGAAAGCGCAAATTCAAAGGATAAGTGAGCTAGATAATTTAGCAAAGGATGTGACAGAAATCGTCAGCAAGGCACTAGAGAGTTGAATCCTAAGTGAAAACCTTATGTTTTATGCGTGTCTTCTAGAGCTAGCGCAAATGAAAATAGTTTAATTGGCTAAATCGAGAGAAATTATTTATAGTCAGTGAGCTATTTTTAGCGGGGTTATATAGGTAGTACTTTATTTTGGTAGGGGTTCGATCGCACTGTATCGCAGTTACTGCAGAGCGAATACCGACGAAACCACCTTTAATAATAGTATTGGTACCGACAGATGTTATTAACTCTGACGAGTGTCGCCCGACGTGGCGATCCGGCAAGCTCAACCCAAAGAACGGAACTCTCTCGCCCATTTCTAGCGACTGATCAAACGCGCTTCAAGCATTCCCGGCCGGTTAGCTCGGTTAATTACGTGATCGTGGTGGCCTTGTGCCTCACTCTGATGTTCATTGTGATTCCAGTTTATGCCGCGCCGACCAGCGCGGTTGATAAGCAAAAGCTCAGCTCCATCATAACGGTTATTAATTTTTTGTTGCTAAGTGAAGAGCCAGCGATAGAGGAACCGCCGGGAGAACGTTTTGATATTTCACTATCTGAACAACTGTCAGGGCCTATAAATGTCAGCGAAGCAGCCTTTGCAGCCTTTGATAGACAAGCCGTAGGAGTTGAATTTTGTTTAGATATCGCAGCCAGCCAGCCGCTGCTAACAGGCGACATTATCATCGAAGTGAATGGGCAGGAGGTGCCCTCTCATGATGGTAAAGACAATTGTTACTCGATACCTAGCGGCCAGCAACGTTCGATTAATTACGTATCAATTCGGGTGGTTTCGCCGGGAGTAAATTTAAGCCTCAATCGCCTCGAGCTCGCGTCACTTGAACAATCGCAACTTCTACTACCACGATTGACTCGCGGTCAATGGGACGAGCGAGCAGTGCGCAAGGTTATAAAAATATTTGCGTTTGGAGGTCATGCACCAGATAGTCAGATCTATGAGTGGGCGGATATGCTCCCTCAAGAAGCAATTTTAGAGATGTTGAATTTTGAGCAACACAATCTAAAGTTATCGCCATTAGCAGACGGTGAAATTTACACGCAGACACAAACCAATCACGGGACGATGCTTGGTTTTCAGAATTTTATATCAGACGCCTCATCTAATCTTCCTATCCCCGTTGATAGACGCGATCAATACGGCATAGACGGGTTCAACTTCGATGACGCTTACGGGCGCATGATCACAGTAAGAGGCTTAAACCCATTTCGCCAAAAAATCGGTTTTTGGGAAACTAATTATCATCTAGCCGTCAACCGGGATGCTGGCGTGAGTCGGCCACAAATAGCCGATTATTATGACAAAATCATGCAGGCTCATGAGGCGGGCCTACCTTATCACGAGGTCATGGGCGTCGCTGCCAAGTCGGCGGCCGTTGCCGAGCAATACGGGCATGATCGAAATCAATGGATATTTGACCGCAACCTAGGAGAGTTCGTACTCCGTGGTAACGACGATTTCGCCAGAGAAATTCATCAACTGTTTTATGGAATTTTTGGTGTCGACGACCCAAATCATGAAGATGGCACGATTCGAGAAACCGCTAAGATGCTCACCGATATGCCCATCGACGATGAGATAAACGTGATATTCGGAACAGACAGACATCATGGAGATGATCTCGTCATATTGGGTCGAACAATCAGTGGTACCAATGCTAGCGAGAAAATCGACAATTTGATGCCAGTGTCAATTGCACACCCGGAAAGTTTAATGAACCTACCGGTCATGATTATTTCGGTATTGGCAGACGACAACCTTAACGACGCGCGAGCAAACCAACTCAGAGCATCTTGGGCTTCGATGGGACCAAATAAGAGTCTGTTGGAATTTATCCAAGCCTATGCGGTTTCCGGTCTGTTCCACAGTGCGAATCAATTTAAATACTTCACCAGTCATGAACGTGCTTTATACATGGCGAATAAACATAATTTAGACAATCTCGAAGCCTATTTTGGTGGAGCTAACTATCGAGGACGAGCAGGGCGCTCGGTAGGAGGGGTGATAAGTGATGATTCAGCGGGAGAATTTTTTCGGCCTCTACATAATGTTTTTGGTGGTCAATCTTCGATCGAGGCCTCGGATTCTGCCTTGGCGTTCGAAAACAATTTCAACCTATTAACCGAAGACGAGTTTAGATTGCGAGACGCGGTGACTTGCGACGATTGTGATCAAGGTCGTTCGTGGGAGAAAAAATGGAAAGACGTGCTACCTAAGCGTTCAGACGGACAATTCTACGTAGCCGATGCGGCGGAATGGCTGTGGATGCATGCGGTTGGGAACATGGACAATTACACCGATCTCGAAAAAGCACATTTGTACTCGCTACTGGGTGCCGCACGCATTAACCCTGGCAGTTCCAGCGATGGAGACTACCCATTGGACTTCAATTTTCTAATGTGTATTGCCGAAAATTATCGCTTGCGAGAATCCACCGATGAGGCTCCTTTAGAATTTATTCTATTTGGCAATCGATGGGATGACTATTGCCGTACAGGAGATGAAAACGTAGATGGGTTTACCCTAGCTGAACAAGAAGCCTTAAATAGAGTGTATACCGGGCAAAGTATTGGTGAAAACGGACTCGCACAAAACTTATTGTCACAACTTGCACAAATGACGTTGCCGTTGGAAGCCACCACCGGCAGTAATAATGGTGCAGATGTCAGGGAGCACGCACTAGAGCGGATCAACAACGCCTTAGGATTTATTTTCACAACACCGTTTGTCTTTGCGGAAGGTCAATAATGAGTACTCAAAATTTTAGCCGTCGCCGTTTTCTACAATCTGCGATCGCAACCGGCTTTGTTTATGGAGCTGGAACATCGCTCGAATCCGTTTCATCGGCGCTAGCGGCTCCAGCTGCCTTAGGCAATAGACTTGCCGCTTTTCTTGACCTAGATGGTGGGCCTGACATGCGTCACTTATTAGTGCCAGCCTTTGACCCGGCGCCCGATAGCTTTGGATTTAAGTATTGGGCTCACAGAGGTCGTGCACATCGTTTGGCTGAAACAGGCGTATCGGCGCAGCAGCGTTTTGAAGAAGACTACTTTCCCATAACGGTCGGCGGCGATAATTGGGCTGGTAATTTGGTGGATCCCGGCGGTCTAAATAGTGGGCAGACGTTCGGTATATGGCGAGAGGCGGGTTGGTTGATAGACATGGTCCGAGCCGGAAATTGCGCGCTTATTTTCAATGCCGTGGGGGGTACTAATCGAGCACACGACTTGTCGTCCCTGATGCTAAATCAGGGAAATTTGCTATCAAATTTGAATGACAGAGACCGCTCAGGATGGGGCGGGCGATTGGCACGTTCCGCAGGTGGAAACGCAATCTCCCTAACAAATTCTCCTAGTGCATTTTGCTTTGGTCCCTTAGGTATAGCTCCAAACTACAATCCTAATGCGATTGACAATAGAGATTTAGTGTCGGTGCAAAACTCGCGAGAGATAGGCCTTTTCGATTTTGATATTAACCGAGGTCAGCACTATGATCGAAATGATAAGATGGCACGCGCAGCCAAAAGTTATTATGCCGGGCTTCGCCAAGAGCGAATCGCCACTGTCTACGAGAAATTCATGGATCATGAATTCAAAACCAGAGAGTTTGGCGAACTTATTCAAAGCCGCTTAGAGACAGTGCCGATACCGTTACTAATTCAAGCCCTTAGAACCGACATTGACGGCATTAATCCAGATCCAAATGACTTAGGCAATACCGGTCGACGTGTTTTAAGAAGCCGAGGTTTCGCCGATCAAATACGTAATTTTTTCGACGTTGTGGCAACTAACGACGTGATTAACCCTGCCGTTTTGTCACTTAGATATGGCGGTTGGGACAGCCATGGCGCGCAGCGACAGGTTCCAGAAATTTTAGCGACGGATCCAAATAACCCATTTGTAAGGCGTGGCATTGAGAACGGACTAAAAGATATTTTTGGTGGCCAATTTGGAGAAAACCCAAGTGATCCCAATGCGTTACATGGAGGTTTTTCCGCGCTCTGGTCGAGTATTGTGTCACAGGCTGATCGAGAGAAAATTGTGATTAGCGTAGCGGGTGAGTTCGGTCGCCAAATCCGTGACAATGGAGACAGTGGCACCGACCACGGCAAAGGAAACCTAATGCTAATAATTGGTGAAGGGGTGCGTGGCGGTGTCTATGGCGAAATGTTCCCAGATGATGAGATTGATAAATACGATAATCAGAATTTACGAACACCGGATATCGACCCTCGTAGTGAGATCGATTCGTTTTTAGCGAGGGTGAGTGATTGGGTAGTTCCGGGTTCATCGTCTTCGGTTTTCCCTCGTACGGCCGCAGACTTCTCCGGCGAGGCCCCACTGCAAGAGTTTTTAGGTCTATTCAATAATTTGATGTCCTAATTGGCAATCGCCGAACGTTTACGCACTCCTTCGCCAACTTTGAAAACCTCGATGCGAACTTTAACATTACTTTTGCTGCTGGTCCTTGTATTCGCACACTCTTCGGCTTTCGCATTAAGCGATTTTAGGGACGAATGGAGGGCGATTTACCCCGATTCTAATTCTGATGACATTGGAGGCAGTCCGTTGGCGAGTGAGAACGGCTGTCAACTTTGCCATCGGGATCTCAGTGGAGGCCAGCCTTGGAATAATTACGGTTGGCAAATCCGCACTATCTACCGCACCAACGGTTTCGATATTAATGCGGCGATTAGATCGGTAGAAATAGATAACCTAGACGGGAATACGATTGGAGCGAACTCCTTAGATCAGATTATTGCTGATTTTCAGCCCGGTTGGGCTAATGGAAATGTGAATACTCATTACTTTGCAGATGGTTCAACCAACCTGAATCAGCCCCCTCCACCCACACCGATAAGTACAGCGGTGGATTTTCCGGAGGCGGTTTCGAATCCACTTGCTGACATCGCAATCGGCAGTAAAAGCGTTCGTTTAGTTGAAGTAGCGTCAGACTTTAATGCGCCACTTAAGGCCGTTTCCGCACCGGGTATCAATGGCAGTCTTTTTGTTGTGGAACAAACCGGAAAAATATTTCGAGTGGAATTGACCACTGGGCGGAAAACACTATTTTTAGACGTTAGTGATGATCTGGTATCAATTTCACCGGTTTATGATGAACGTGGTCTTCTTGGCCTAGCGTTTCATCCAGATTACGCCAACAATGGCTTGTTTTATACCTACCAATCGGAGCCTGTAAGAGAATCGCAAACTAAGCAAGTAGGCTTTTCCACATTAGGTACTCGGTTCAACCCCGATCACCGTTCTATGATTGTTGAATACCGAGCAAGCGACGCCAGTTGTAACTCCAGAGTGCAAAAACAGAAGGTTCTGATGATCATTGATCAGCCCCAAAGCAATCACAACGGAGGCGATTTGGCATTCGGACCGGATGGTTATCTGTATGTTAGTTTGGGAGATGGAGGAGGAGCCAATGATCAAGGGCCGGGTCATAATGTGCGCGGCACCGCGCGTGACAATACTAATGTGTTGGGCAGTATATTAAGAATCGATCCTCAGGGAAGTAATGCTGTGAACGGCAAATTTGGGGTCCCGAGCGACAACCCATTTGTCGGCAATCAGGGGGCGGATGAAATATTCGCGTACGGGTTTAGAAACCCTTATAGAATGTCGTTCGATGCAGTTACCGGAGAACTGTACGCCGGCGACGTCGGACAAAATCGAATAGAGGAAGTTGACTTAGTTGTTTCGGGGGGAAACTATGGTTGGAACTGGAAAGAAGGTAGTTTCAATTTTTACTATCCAATCAGTGCAACTTATGTGAGTAACGTACCTCCTCCGGGTCTTCCTAATGATCTCATTGAACCCATCGCAGAGTACGATCATGACGATGGCATCTCGGTTGTTGGTGGCTTTGTTTATCGAGGAAGCGAAATTCCAGAGCTGTTTAATCATTATGTTCTGGGTGAGTTTTCTGGAAGCGATTTTCTAAGCCCTACTGGTCGGCTTTTATATTTAGACCGTGGAAGCGACGGCGATCTAAAAGAGTTTATTCTCAACACCGCAATCTCAGACTACGTAACGGGGTTTGGGCAAGATGTCGAAAATGAACTTTACGTTGTTGTTAACGACCAGTTTAACCCCGGCGGTCAAGCGGGTAAGTTACTAAGATTAGCGAATACGTCGGGTAGTCTGAACTTTCCTAGCGCGGAAGGAGAGAGCGAGGTTTGTACCCTCACGGAAAACGATGATCTATGTTTCCCGATTAAAGCGTCGAACGGGTCATTTGCATTGATTTGCTTGTAGATAGTCGAATCTCGTATCTGGCGTTAGTCTAACGCTTAGATTATAGTTTCGTGCTTAGTCCACCTAACTTGTATTTTCTCTATGCACGTCAAAACTGCCCTAATTACCGGTGCTTCGGCAGGTCTTGGTCTTGCCATTGCCTCCCATTTAAGTGAGGCGGGATATCAGTTAATCCTGGTTGCTCGTCGTGAAGACAAACTTATCGAACTAGCGAATCAATTAGCCAGCGAATGTCATGTGATAGCAGTCGACTTGACTGACTATGAAGAAGTGGCCAGCAAGCTTGGTAAACTGCCTGAACAATTCAAGAATATTGATTTACTGGTTAATAATGCAGGTCTTGCCTTGGGACTCGAGACCGCCGACAAAACTGATTGGAATGATTGGCAAACAATGATTGAAACAAACTGTTTGGCGCTGGCGTTTTTGACGCGTCAACTATTGCCCGCAATGGTAGAACGCAATAAAGGGCATATCATCAATCTCGGGTCCGCAGCAGGAAGTTTCGCCTATAAGGGAGCCAATGTGTATGGCGCTAGCAAAGCCTTCGTTGATCATTTTACAATGAACCTAAGAGCCGATTTGATTGGCAAGAAAGTAAGGGTTACTAATTTGGCCCCAGGTTTGGTTGGCGAAACCGAATTTTCCCTAGTTCGTTTTAACGGCGATACTGAAAAAGCCGGAGCGTTTTATGAAAACTGTGAACCCTTAAACCCCGACGATATCGCGGCAAGCGTTTTATGGGTCGCCAGCTTGCCGGAACATGTCAATGTGAATCGTTTGGAAATTATGCCCACCTGCCAGGCGCCAGCTGGTTTGGTGGTCGATAAAACAATGTTATAGGTCTTACAAACGGCGCGATCTATTTATTGGTTTGATACTACTCAATAAATTTTGGACTATTTAGGTTTAACGAACTTTAAAGTCATTCTGTCACTTTCACCAATAGCTAATACTTTGGCGCGTAATTTAGCGTTAAAGGTTGAACCTCTAAGCGACGGCGGTAGTGAATATAAACCATTGGGGTAATCCTTAGTGTCAGCGGGGTTGGCATTAATTTCGGCGCTTTTAAGTAATTCGAAGCCTGCGTTTTTGGCCAACATTAACACGTGTGATTGGTTAACGTATCCATTAGCGCCTTCAGGGTCTTGTGGCACTGATTCGTCGCCTCGGTGATCAACGATCCCAAAAATTCCGCCAGGCTTAAGCATTTTATACAAGGCATCAAAATACTGTTGAGCGGGTTTGTCATAGATCATAAATCCATGTGCTCGAAAAACCAGCACGCGATCGGCGCTGTTATCCGGCGCTTTTTCAATTGCTGAAGGAAAAGCGTCGTTAGAACGCACGGGTATGTAATTGCCATTCTCAGCAAGATAGGGTTCGAGAATGCTGCGATACCAGCCGCCCTGCCCACCAGGCCAAATCTCGATAACCGTTTGATCTGACTTAACATCAAAAAACGCTAAGGTTTTTAGGGGGTTGCGGTATTTATTCCGTGCGCGTGCTTTTTCAGATCGGGCATCACTATTGATCAGTGATTCCAAAGAATCCAGTTCAGAACTAGAAAGCTCGGCATACGCGGCTTGGGGTGTTGCCGCGGAGAGTGTTAAGAGCAAAAATGAGAACTTAGCTAAGGTGGCGCGATTGAATATAAACATGGAAAACTCTTAGTGGGTTTGTTCTGTTAACTAATCAAAAGAACGGGGCAAATGGATTTTTATTGCTAGTTATCTTTATTAGACTTAATTAGCAGATACACCAGATACACTGGAAGTGCGAATATAAATACCAAAATACCTATTTTTAGCAGTAAGGTCCCTGACATGGCTCAGAGTGCCCTATAACGAAGAAACATTGGCTGTAACAGCTCCGTGTTCTGCCATGAATTTCTTAAATTTAAAGTAGATGTCAAACAATAAAGTTTCACCATCGACCTCAACAATGAAGAAGGGTGCGCGGGTGACTTTATGAAGGGTCGCCAAACGGACCCCTTCAGAACTGGCGTCGCGCTCGTCAGCAATGGCGATATGATCAATAGATAAAATCAGGCCTTCTGATTCCAAGCGCTCGCTGACTTCTCGGCATTTTTTACAGAGCTCTCCAGAACTCAGAATTTTTTTAACAAACGTAATATGCATGCCGTTTGACTTTCTAAGCTTAGTGAACCGCTCGGCGGCGTGAAAAAATCAAGGCACCACCATCGGCTGATGGTTGGTAAACATCACTCATCTCGGTAAATGCTTGTAGGGCCGTTTCGAGATTTTCTCCCGCAGGTAACTCAAATGCATTACAACCTGAGCGGGTAAGAAAGCCCAGCTGATCGTATTTGACATCGCCAATCGCTCGAATCTCTCCTTTGTAGTCAAAGCGAGTTCGTAGCTTGTAGGCGTGTGAGTAAGAACGGCCATCAATATGAGCGACCATGGGTAAAACGATACTTTCTATATCAGAGTACTCATCAGCGAAATCTTCCGGGAATTCGTCGGCGGCTATCTGAACCGCGACCAGGCCATCACGAGCTTGAAGCTCAGCCTTATGATCAAGCCACAAGTTCATTGGGACACTGATATCGCCCTGAGGTAAATCTTCCAACGATAATTCTTGCGTTTCAGCTACATGGTGAATCGAATTATCGACAATTTTTTGGTCGACAATTGCTAGCGAACTAATGATGTCTTTTTGGATTCGATCTGGCGTCGCTTTTGGGCGAGCCTTGATCGCTCTATTAGCGACGGTTTTTGTTGATGACATTATGAGCCCTCCGCGTATACTTTTTCTTTAAACGGGTCGATACCGACGCGCCGAAAGGTGTCGAGCAATCGCTCTTCGTCACTTCGCAGATCTTTGTATACCTCCAGTATATCGCTGATAGCGTCGCCTACTTTATCTTTGGCTATGGCCTTGCCAAGGTGTGTGCCAAGTGCCGCATTATTTGAGGCATCGCCGCCAACAGTTAGCTGGTACCACTCCTCGCCTTTTTTATCTACACCCAAAATACCGATGTGGCCGACATGATGATGACCGCAAGCGTTCATACAACCAGACATTTTCAGTTTTACTTCGCCAATGTTGTATAACTCGTCAAAGTCGTCGAACTTCTCGTTAATTTGTTTTGCAACTGAAATTGAACTGGCGTTTGCTAATGAACAAAAATCAAGACCGGGGCAACAGATCATATCGTTAACCGAGCCGATGTTGGGTGTTGCTAAGCGCGCCGCGTCCAAAGCTTTCCAAACTTCTAATAGGTCTTGCTCGCGAACATCGGCGAGTACTAAGTTTTGTTCGTGGGTGACACGAATTTCGGCAAAAGAATACTGTTCGGCGATATCTGCTACTGCGTCCATTTGAGCGTCGGTAGCATCTCCTGGAGCGACACCGTGCTCTTTTAGTGAGATATTGACAATGCGGTAGCCTGATTGAACATGATCCACCGTATTATTGTCGTACCAAGCTTTAAAACGGTTGTCTAGGTTGCGCCACTTAGCCACTCGTTCATCGCCAGCCACTAATTCCTGATAAGCGGGCTTTGGAAAGAAGTCTTGCATGGTTTCAAAATCCACATCATGCAACTTAAGCTCGCCGTCTTTAAAATGTGCCCACTCGGTATCGACTTCATTTCGAAATTCATCGATCCCCTTGGCATTAACTAATATTTTGATGCGTGCTTTGTACTTATTATCACGACGACCATGTAAATTGTAGACACGTAGAATGGCTTCGCAGTAAGACAAAATATCTTCACGCGGTAAAAATTCTTTAATCACTTTGCCGATAACCGGGGTACGGCCTAAACCGCCGCCTACGTATACGCGGAAGCCGATTTGATTTGCCTCGTTGTATACAACCTCTAAACCAATGTCATGAAATTTAACCGCGGCTCGGTCTTCGGTTGCGCCTGTCACGGCAATCTTGAACTTTCTCGGCAGCCAGTAAAATTCAGGATGTAGTGTTGACCATTGTCGAATGATTTCACAATACGGGCGAGGATCAATAATCTCGTCGGTGGCCACTCCGGCATACTGATCCGACGAAATGTTTCTTATGCAGTTACCGCTGGTTTGAATAGCGTGCATTTCAACATTTGATAAATCTTTAAGAATGTCTGGTACATCCGCCAGTTCTGGCCAATTAAATTGGATGTTCTGGCGCGTTGTGAAATGGCCATAGCCTTTATCATACTGACGCGAAACTTGTGCGAGAGCGCGCATCTGTTCGGAATTGAGCAAACCATAGGGTATCGAGACCCTTAGCATGTGAGCGTGTATTTGCATATACAGACCATTACGCAAGCGCAATGGTGCTAAATCTGCAGGGCTAAGTTCGCCTGCAAAATGACGAGAAACTTGGCCGCGAAACTGTTCGACTCGGTCCGAAACGATGGCCTTATCGACCGCATCATATTTATACATAGTGAAGACTCATAAAAATGTCTTTGGAGACGCGTTTTAAAATTAGCGTGTAAGGGCTTCAAAATCGCATGGAGTAAAGCCCGCCCAGAATTACCATGCGACTATACCGTTTTGCGCCTAAAACCTATAATAATAAGCACTTATTATTATATAAGACATGATTCTTATTCGCCTAAGGAAATCGTTAACATACACGAGGAATGGTGGCCCATTCGTTTGAAAATGATGATGGTGATTGAGGCCGGTTTGAGTAAACATGCATCGCCTCGCGACCGCTCAAAACGGTCTCTAGTCTAATGCTCGATCTTGTGTCAACATTCTTATTGGTTTCGGTCTGGCTGGATTCATCGGCAAATAAGCTGAATTGATTTGCCTTAGCCAGAGTCAAGTCTTCTAAGCTTAAATGCAGTGAGAGGTAGTGGTGAGATTCGTGCCACAAGCATTCTAATAATTGAATCGCATGTTGCTCAATGATAGAGCGTGAATTGGTGGCTTTAGGTAGCGCTATCTTAAGAGCGCGTCGAAAGGTAGGTGATGCAGGACCTAGCGGTATTCTGGCCAAGCAAATTGTCACCGCCCCGCAGTTGCTGGAAATCGCTATTAAATGGTCTACTGCCTGCGCCACGTGTGTTTTCAGTATTTGTTTAGCGTCTATTATGGAGTGCGCTTCAGCTTGGTTGCTTATTAACGGCGCAATATCTTGATCTTGGGTGGTAATGGGTTCTGCTTGGCAATCTATACCCGACAATTCAATAGCGATGCGTTCGATAAGCACCGAGCTTCGTAGCCTAACCCGCGGCTTTGGCGCTTCGCTTAATTCTAAGGCGTTGTGGATGTTGATCTCACTTAGGCCGCAAGCGGCCTTTTTACTAATACCGTCAATATCATTAATAGCGATATGGCGAAGTACAGCGCGCCTTTGTTGTGGGAGGCGAAGATCGACAACACCGTGATAGTGGCTATTATCTAGGGTTGTTCTAGCGGCAAGTTGCGCGAGTGTTTTACTTGGGGCGATAATAATCACCGCGGACAATCCCAACCAATGTCTCAATGTCTTTCTAAGACTCTTAGCATGGGAAAGTAGGCACTGTATTGATTTTTCAGAAGCGATGCCGTGGCTATGACTTATTTTATCTTCGAAATTAGAGTCGTCTAATTCCAGCACCGCTTCGTCGCTTGCCAGCGCTTCTACTCTGGGTGACAGCAATTCTAAGGATTTAATAAAACGGCGTGACAGATCAGCGTAAAGTTCAAAATTGGGCTTACAGACACGAATTGGGTAATCAGATTCCAATTCAATAATGGTTGAGTTTAGGTGGGCGAAAAGCTTACCGGGCCGGAAGCCCAAGGCTTTTGCTTGGGCCGAGCAAGCTAGGATTCTAGATTCTCGGTTTTTATTCTGCGAAGCGACTATTAGTGTTTGATTGATAAGCTCCGGTTTAAAGAGCCGCTCGCACTGAATATAAAAATCGGGGCAATACGCAACCACAAACATAGTGTAGATCGCTAGCGAATGGCATGCACAACGAAGGTAACAACGCCAAACATTTCAAATATCGTATCGTCATTAATACTCACAGCTTGGAGGTCTGCATCGTTACAATTCATTGGTACTAATCGCCGCTTTGGTGAAAGCTCGAGCTTCTTAACGGTGAATGAATGATCTAAATTAGCGACCACGATGTCACCGTCTCTCGCTGTTAATGAACGATCAACCACTAACACATCGTCGCAATGAATACCTGCGTCTATCATCGAGTCGCCACTTGCTCGAACAAAATAAGTGGCGGTGGGGTGCTGGATACAAAGTTGATTGAGGTCTAACGTATCTTGCGACTCGCCGATGTTTTGACATGCAGCCATCATATTCATAGTTACTTAATCTCGCGGAGGTGGTGTTATATTTATCGCAATAGGGTGTGTTATCTTGAATACTGTACAATAATACCATCACTTTCTTTGCCAATGGAAGTTCTGAATGAAAATGCTCGGTCTTGAGTTCTATTTAGACGCTTTCACTCAGTATTAGACCGGTTCGCGCTTGATAAGAAATGCCGATTTCAGGTGGCTTCTTGTCACAGACCTAGCACGCTCGCGGCGATATGCTGGGCTCAATAGGCAACTTTGCACCCAGATTAGTCGTATCGATACCCATGAACCATCTTTCCACCGAATTTGCGCCGCGCCCCGTATTAGAATACCCATTCGATATGCGTTGGAGTCCGGAACCTGGCGTTCCGTTTGAAGTCGCTGATGGCGTGTTTTGGTTACGCGTGCCGCTCCCGATCGCCTTAGATCATATTAATCTTTGGATTTTGCGAGATGGCAATGGTTGGACACTGGTGGATTCTGGATACGACGCGCAAATTTGTAAGGATGTGTGGGATAGAGTCTTCGATGAGTTTTTGAGTCCCGAGTCGGTAAACAAGATAATTATCACGCATTTTCACCCGGATCATATCGGTCTGGCGTCATGGCTGGCGTTGCGCTGTGATTGCCCAATACTCATCTCGCAAGGCGAATACCGTCATTACGAAAGTATTTTAACGCGCGATCCTACGGTGTTTAAACAAGAAGCATCCGCATTCGTGACGGAAATGGGGTATGCCCCCGATATGGTGGAAAAGTTTGTTATGTTTATGGAAAACGACGACAAGCCCGCCGAGTCCCGAGTACAAGAACGCATGTGCAAGTTCATCAAAGAAGGTGACATCATTGACATAGACGATAGAGAGTGGCGTGTTATTTCTGGAAATGGGCATTCTCCAGAGCATTCGTGTTTGTATTGCCAAGATCTCAGTACCATGATTTCGGGAGATCAATCTATCGCACGTATTTCGTCTAATGTGAGCGTTTACCCATCAAATCGGCATAAAGATCCACTAGGAGATTGGTTGCTTTCATGCGAAAAACTCAGAGACACTTTGCCGGCTGATACCTTGATGTTGCCTGCACATCAGGAGCCATTTCGTGGAAATATTCAACGAATGCAGCAATTAATTGACGATCATCATGCGCAACTTAATCGCTTGCGCCTTGCAATTGACGCACCGATTTCACCAGTGGAAGCGCGCTCAGTTCTATTTGATAGAAAGTTAAACGTAATTGAAACCTTACTTGCCACCGGCGAGACATTGGCCCATCTCAATTACCTCTTACATCGTAAAGAAATTAGTATGAGTTACGACGCTCAGGGTGTTGCACGTTATTCGGCCTCCTAATCAACGGCGAGTATTATAGTCAATGAGTTCAATCTGCCGATGTCCAGCTCGGCGAGCATCGCGGTCTGCTCTTTGTTCTTGAATGGCCTTGAATCTAGCAGCGACCATTTTGACTTTATCGACGTACCTATTACGTTCCTCGCCGGTAGTAGAAAGATTATGTGCTTTTTCCAAATCCTTTAGAGCGGATATGTACTTATTGTTTACCTGCTTAATACGGCTGCTCAATTCAAAAAACTCAGGGTCCAAATCGTGCAAACGAATAGCGCGCTTAATTGACTTCGATGCGCTGCGATAATCTTTCTGCTTGAACGCGGCCTCAGCTTTTTGAAAGTGGATATAGGGGTTACGAGCCCGCATTCTGGCCGCTAGCTTCTGATATCGGTCAGCCAAGCTATGGCGTTCTTGCTGGCGATACAAACGCTCTAAATTGCTGGCCGCTAGATTGTTTCTGTCACTAATGGAGAAGGCTTGAAGATAAATTTTCTCAGCGAGATCCAATTGACCAAGATGTTTGTAAGTAGCACCAAGATTTATCCACATGTCAGGGTTAGTCGGAAATACCGAGGCGGATAAGCTAAGATAGTGAATGGCCGTATCAATTTTATTTTTCTTAAGGTTTTCAATACCAAGGTTGCTGAACAGCAATGCGGTAGCTTCCCGTCTGCTGATTTCTTTTTGGGGGAAGCCTGGTTTGTATTCTTCCATGGCTAGATCAAAAATCTGGGTGCCACGAGTGGTCTTAAATATCGCATTGACGTGACGATAAAAAATTAAATTATTATGTTCGCCTTGGCCCCACATATCAGGAAGGTCTACTTGATTTACCTTTAAATTAATGTCTAATTCGGACGCCAGTTCGACCAGCAGTAAGGTAAAACTAAGGCAGTTACCCCGGCGTTGCTCAAATGCTTGATTAGGCGTCAAGTTGGCGTTAAGGTCGTAAACCAAATTATGACCGTCGGCAGACATCAGCCATTGAGCCAGATCTAAAGCGCTCCTGTGCCGACCGCGGTTTCCAAAGTCCTCACGCACTTTTTCGCGAATGTCGCTGGATAGTTTGAATACTTGATTGGTTGTATCAGAATGGCCTTCGGGAAGTGAAGCCTCATAATTTAGAATTGAAGCAATAAATGGGTCGTCTGATTCGATTGTGGGGGTACTAGCACAACCCGCCGCGGTGATTAGCAGCACTAAGATGAGTGTAAACCTAGTAAGTTTAGTCACTAGATTGAACCCTATTTGCGAAGTCTTACACGCCGAATTCATTTATCTTTACCCGTATTTCCACCAGTCTACGCGCTTTTACGTCGCGATTGTGTGGTAATTTAATGGAATTAATACAATTGAATTATTCATAGTGCTAAAAACCACCAAGTTTTTAGCGCTTATTTAAGCCCTTTTGGACGGTAAACCAACATGAGTAACCACGAAAAAATCGACTATCTAGAATACCCATCTCGAGATCTAGCGGCCACCAAAGCATTTTTTGAAGCGGTTTTTTCTTGGACATTCACCGATTATGGCCCTGATTACACCGCTTTTGAGGGTCAGGGCTTAATGGGTGGAGGCGGGTTTTATAAAGCCGATCTAGCCAGCAAAGCAGATCAAGGTGCGGCGCTCACCGTTTTTTATAGCGACAATCTCAATCAGACCTTGGCAAAAGTAGAAGCCGCAGGCGGTGTTATCGTAAAACCAATTTTTTCGTTCCCCGGAGGCAGTCGATTTCACTTCGAAGAGCCTAGTGGCAGCGAATTCGCTGTTTGGACACACGCCTAACCTCAGAGTAATCAAGTAAACCTTTAGGTAGATGTGACTAATTTAACTGAGGCAGATATGTTGATAGTTTTTAAATTAAGCACTGGAATTTCTCTGAACGCCTGACTATAATCGCGCCATATTGCTTAAGGAGCGTTGCAACGAGAGACCCTCTCGTCAGGCTTAAGCGAAGTTATTTGTCGTTTACGATTAAATTAGCATTCCGTTAATTACTTCGTAAAATGAACAACAAACTGCAACGACGCTCATTTTTCTAACTTTTTAACCGGAGATGAAAGATGAGTGCTAACCCATCAAATCCAGAATTTATCGACTACCACGTCGCAGACATCAACCTTGCCGACTTCGGCCGCAAAGAAATCGCGATTGCTGAAACAGAAATGCCTGGTTTGGTTTCAATCCGCGAAGAATACCGTGCCGCGCAGCCATTGAAAGGCGCCAAGATCACAGGTTCATTGCACATGACCATTCAAACTGCCGTTCTCATCGAGACACTCGTTGCGCTTGGTGCAGAGGTGCGTTGGGCTTCGTGTAATATTTTCTCGACCCAAGATCACGCGGCGGCGGCGATCGCGGCACAAAACATTCCTGTATTTGCAATCAAAGGTGAGACCTTAGAAGAGTATTGGGATTACACCCACCGTATTATGTCCTGGGAAGGTGATACCGGCCCGAACATGATTCTAGACGATGGTGGCGACGCTACCATGCTATTAATTTTAGGCGCTAAGGCCGAGAAGGATATTTCTGTATTGGATAATCCAGGCAGCGAGGAAGAGACCTTTCTTTTCGCTGCGATTAAAGCAACCTTGGCTAAAGACAACACATGGTATTCTCGCCGTTTAGCTGGCGTTCAAGGAGTGACAGAAGAAACCACCACGGGTGTAGCGCGTCTATACAAAATGGTTAAGGACGGTGAATTACCGTTCCCGGCGATTAACGTAAATGATTCGGTAACAAAGTCTAAGTTCGATAATTTATATGGCTGTCGCGAATCATTGGTTGATTCAATTAAGCGCGCCACAGATGTGATGATTGCGGGTAAAACAGCGGTTGTTTGCGGCTATGGCGACGTTGGTAAAGGTTCAGCTGCGTCCCTTCGTGGTCTCGGTGCGATTGTTAAGGTCACTGAAGTTGACCCAATCTGTGCCTTACAAGCGGCGATGGAAGGCTATCAGGTTGTGACATTGGAAGATGCCATGGCCGATGCCGACATTTTCGTCACTACAACCGGTAATTTTGACATTATTCGTCGCGAACATATGGAAGCGATGAAAGATCAGGCTATTGTTTGTAATATCGGTCATTTCGATAATGAGATCGATATTGCGTCATTGGCCGATTGCGAGTGGGACAATATTAAAGACCAAGTGGATCATGTAATCTTCCCAGACGGTAAGCGCATTATCTTGTTGGCGCAAGGCCGTTTAGTTAACCTTGGGTGTGCTACCGGTCACCCAAGCTTTGTTATGTCAAACTCTTTCACCAACCAAACGCTTGCTCAAATCGAGCTTTGGACTAAAGGTGATGAGTACCAAAACGACGTTTATATATTGCCCAAGCATCTTGATGAAAAAGTAGCTCGTCTTCACCTTGAGAAAATTGGTGTCAAGCTGACTACGCTAACTAAAGAGCAGGCAGACTATATCAACGTTGATGTACAAGGCCCATACAAACAGGAACATTATCGTTACTAATTGATACGAGAGTGGCTTATTAGTTGCTCTGTATTTTTCCGATAAAAGACGCGTGCGTACCGTAAATATAAGTACGCGCGCAGTTTTTTAGTCGGAAGTTTTCGATCAGGGAACCATTGCGGCTATCCGTAAAAGACGCCCTGGGTATGAGCTTATCTCTTCTACTGTTTCGAATTAATTAGAGCCATTCGCCAACTCGTTTCGGCGTTTTGCTTCACGATTACGTCCAAAATCTATGGAGTCTATTGTGCCTATTGATGACAGCCCTGAGCCTAATGACAGCTTTGAGCCTAATGAAAGCCCTGAGCTCAGCTTTGAGTTCTTTCCACCTCGATCACCTGCTGGTTCCGAGAACCTGATGGGTGTCCATGCTGAGCTAGCAAAATTTGAGCCGCACTTTGTATCGGTTACCTATGGCGCTGGAGGCAGTACTCAAGACGGCACCTACGACGCGGTCAAAAAAATGTTGGCGGCCGGTTCTTCTACGGCTCCTCACTTAACCGGAGTCGGTACCTCTCGCGACCATATCAAATCTATCATTCAAAGCTATCTAGAACTTGGCGTAAAACGACTCGTTGTGTTGCGTGGAGATCTGCCAGGTGGAATGGTAGAGCGTGGGCACTTCAAATTTGCTGAAAATTTAGTGCAATTTGTGCGCGATGAATTTAATAACGAGATTCATCTCGAAGTAGCGGCTTACCCAGATTTTCACCCCGAGTCGGCCAGCCCGTCTACTGATATTCAATATCTAAAACGTAAGATAGACGCAGGTGCTAATTCAGCCATCACCCAGTATTTTTACAACGCCGACAGCTATTTCGCTTTTGTTGATCAGGCGCAGCGAGCCGGAATTGGCGTGCCGATTGTGCCGGGCGTTATGCCAATCACTAATTACGCGACTTTGACGCGCTTTTCAGACGCTTGTGGTGCTGAAATACCACGTTGGATTCGCGCGCGCCTAGAGCAATATCAACATGATGACCAATCGCTCAAAGCGTTTGGCCTTGACGTGGTCACACATCTCTGTTTCGATTTACTTGATAACGGCGTTCCTGGATTACATTTTTATACCTTAAATAAGACCGAACCTGTAAAAGAAATCTGCAAACGCATTGGTTATCAACTACGAGCCTAAAGGTTCGATAGGTCGCCAAAACTACTCAGTATGATTCTAAAATGACAATGAACAAATCTGACCAAATTCGCAGGTTAATGACAGAGCGTATCCTGATTCTAGATGGTGCTATGGGCACCATGATTCAACGCCACAAACTTGAAGAAGAGGATTATCGGGGAGAGCGATTTGCCGATTGGCAATCACCGCTCAAAGGAATGAACGATCTATTAGTGTTGACTCAGCCAGAGATCATAGCCGGCATTCATGGCCAATACTTGGAGGCTGGAGCCGATATTATTGAGACTAATAATTTTAATGCAACGGTGAGCGATCTTGTGCGTTACAAGCTACAAGATTATGCCTATGAGTTAAATCTAGAGGCCGCCAAGCTGGCGCGTAAATGTGCGGATGAATACAGTACACCCGATAAACCTCGGTTTGTTGCGGGCGTGCTTGGTCCAAATCAGAAAACCGCGTCAGTGTCGGTAGATGTGAATGACCCTGGTGCAAGAGCGATCAGCTTTGACGAATTGGTCGAGGATTATTCGTTGGCAACACGTGGGTTAATTGAAGGAGGTGTTGACCTAATATTAATAGAGACAATCTTCGACACACTAAATGCAAAGGCGGCGATATTTGCGGTTAAAACAGTGTTTGATGAAGACCAACTTGAGCTGCCGATTATGATTTCCGGTACCATCACCGATGCCTCGGGAAGAACCCTAACCGGTCAAGTAACCGAGGCGTTTTATAATAGTTTACGCCACGCTAAGCCAATTAGTATCGGCCTAAACTGTGCGCTGGGGCCAGACGACTTGCGTCAATATGTACAAGAGTTATCGCGTGTATCGGAAGCTTGCGTGTCTGCGCATCCCAATGCCGGTTTGCCAAATGAACTCGGGGAATACGATTTAACGCCGGAAGAAATGGCCGACCATATTCGAGAGTGGGCGGACAGTGGCTTTTTGAATATTGTTGGTGGTTGCTGTGGTTCATCGCCAGAGCACATAAGTGCGATTGCCAGTGCGGTTGCAAAGAGTAAGCCACGCACAATTCACGCATGAGTGTCGAGACAGATCACACTGAGAATTTTAAAATGAATCAACAGGTAAATATGCGATTATCCGGTTTAGAGCCATTCAATATTAACGACGAAACCTTGTTTGTTAATGTTGGTGAGAGAACCAATGTCACCGGTTCGGCGCGCTTCAAAAAATTGATAAAAGAAGAAGACTACGAGGCAGCACTTGAGGTGGCGCGTCAACAAGTTGAAGCAGGTGCTCAAATCATTGACGTGAATATGGATGAAGGTCTGATTGACGCTGAAGCTGTGATGGTTACGTTTTTGAATTTGATGGCATCGGAACCTGATATTTCGCGTGTGCCAGTAATGATTGATTCGTCGAAGTGGGAGGTTATCGAGGCTGGTTTAAAATGCATTCAAGGCAAGGGCGTGGTCAATTCTATTTCTCTTAAAGAAGGTGAGGAGAAATTTATTCAACAGGCCAAACTGATTATGCGGTACGGAGCCGCGGTAGTGGTGATGGCATTTGATGAAACCGGCCAAGCGGACACCAAAGAGCGGAAGGTCGAAATTTGCACACGCGCCTATAAATTGCTTACCGAGACAATCGGGTTTCCCCCGGAAGACATTATTTTTGACCCAAATATATTCGCTATTGCCACTGGTATCGAAGAGCATAACAACTACGCGGTCGACTTTATTGAAGCGACTCGAGAAATAAAACGTACCTTACCGCATGCTAAGGTATCTGGTGGTGTATCAAATGTGTCGTTTTCGTTTCGAGGCAATAATCCGGTTCGCGAAGCGATTCACTCGGTATTTCTCTATCATGCGATCAACGCCGGTATGGACATGGGCATTGTTAATGCAGGACAGCTAGCGATTTATGCTGACTTGCCTGAAGCCCTGCGCGAAAAAGTTGAAGCCGTGGTTCTAAATACCCACTCTGAGGCAACTGAAGACCTACTCGCCGTCGCTAATGATTACGTAAACGATGGGAAACAGGCAGAGAGCAAACAAGATTTAGAATGGCGTTCCTGGGAAGTTACTCAGCGCCTATCGCATGCATTGGTAAAAGGGATCACCGAATTTATTGAAGACGACACAGAGGAAGCTCGCTTAGCAGCCGACAAACCTTTGCATGTGATCGAAGGCCCACTCATGGACGGCATGAACGTAGTGGGTGATCTATTCGGCTCGGGAAAAATGTTTTTACCTCAGGTGGTTAAATCGGCGCGGGTAATGAAAAAGGCCGTCGCTTACCTAATGCCGTACATAGAAGAAGAAAAAGAGGTTGGCGACACTAATGGCCGAATTTTAATGGCGACGGTTAAAGGCGACGTACATGACATTGGTAAAAACATCGTTGGCGTTGTGTTGCAGTGTAATAACTACGAAGTGGTTGATCTCGGCGTCATGGTGCCAGCCGAAACGATTTTAAAAGAGGCGGTTGCACACAACTGTGATTTGATTGGATTGTCTGGATTGATAACGCCGTCGCTTGACGAAATGGTTTACATGGCTAAGGAGATGGAACGCCAAGGTATCGAAATGCCGTTAATGATTGGAGGTGCGACAACTTCGAAAGTCCACACCGCGCTGAAGATTGAACCCAATCTGTTGAAAGAACAAGTAGTACACGTACCCGACGCATCACGTGCGGTCGGTGTGGCGCAAAATTTATTATCGGCTGACAATAAGGCGGGTTTTGTGACCGGTGTGCGTGACGAATATGAGCGCATACGTGTAGAGCGAGCTAAGCACGGAAAGGTGCATAAAACCGCTGAGATTGAGGTAGCACGATCTAATAAAAAAGAGTTCGATTGGTCAAATTACACGCCCGACAAGCCACGCTTTTTAGGCCTCAAGACCTTTGACGACTATGACTTAGCTGACCTAGTTGATCGTATCGACTGGACACCGTTCTTTAGCGCTTGGGAATTAGCAGGGCGATTCCCCAGGATACTAGACGACAAAGTAGTTGGGCAAGAAGCCAAAAAGCTGTTTGCTGATGGGCAAACTATGCTTAAACAAATCATCGATGGTAGATGGCTTGAGGCTCGCGGAGTTATCGGCTTTTTTCCGGCTAATTCTGTCGGCGATGATATCGAGGTATACAAAGACGAATCACGTGGAGAGGTGTTCAAAACACTTCACCATCTCCGTCAGCAAGACCTGAAGAAAGGAGGTCAGCCAAACTACTGCTTGTCAGACTTTGTAGCGCCAAAAAATTTGAATAAGGCTGACTATATTGGCGGCTTCGCTGTAACTACCGGCCATAAAATTGATGTCAAGATAGCGGAATTCGAAGCGCAGTACGACGACTATCAGTCGATCATGTTAAAAGTGTTGGCCGATCGTCTAGCTG
>CAYQVT010000003.1:0-19209 GCA_964420885.1 uncultured Gammaproteobacteria bacterium | reverse complement strand
TGAGGCTTTCGCGGAACACATGCATGAGCGTGTACGCAAAGAATTTTGGGCCTATGAAGTGGATGAACACTTCGATAATGAATCGCTCATCAGAGAAAAATATCGTGGCATTCGCCCAGCACCCGGCTACCCAGCGTGTCCGGATCACACAGAAAAAGCCACACTTTGGGAAATGCTCGAACCCGAATCCAATGCTGGAATAAGCATTACTGAAAGCTTTGCTATGTTACCTACAGCCGCGGTAAGCGGTTGGTATCTTGCTCACCCTGAATCTCGTTATTTCTCGGTGACACGAATACAACAAGACCAGGTCATCGATTATGCAGATCGTAAAGGGGTAGATCTTATTAGCACCGAGCGTTGGCTAGCGCCTATCTTAGGTTACGATGTCTAATTGTTGGGCGTACCGTTAGGGTAAAAAGTAGTGAATGACGATGATTTTTAGCTTACACTTTGAACAACATTCTGTTCAAAATAGGTCATATTTTATGAAGCTAATGAAACTTATATTATTGATTACCGTATTTACGTTTAGCCATCAAGTCGTGGCGCAAGACACTCAAAAGCTGTGCGCTAAAATTAAAGAATGTGCGCTTAGTCAAACCGGTGGCGAGGAGCTATCTGCGCAAATGAAAGAAGCGTTTGCTCAGATGATTGATGCTCAATGTGCTGCCATAGCAAGTCAGTATAATGCCAAATTCAGAGGTGTGAATTTGCAAGCTGAGGCTGATGCTTGTGTCGAGTCGATTGTAAATCAAAGCTGTCAAACGATAGCATCCACTCAAGGGACGCCAGCAACATCAGCCTGCAGAGAGTTTGAACGCGCTGCTAATGATGCGGGAATTAATGTCACCGAATGAGGCGTTCGCGGGTGTGAACTTAGGGTATTGAAATGATAAGTGAACAGACCAGTAGTGAATTGATCAAGTTTTTGGATTGCGAAGCGCTCGATCTAAATCTGTTCCGCGGTCAAAGCCGAGATTTTAAGACTGGCCAAGTATTCGGTGGTCAAGTGTTAGGTCAAGCGATAAAAGCGGCCTACAAAACAGTGGACGACGATCGTAAAATACACTCTGCGCATGCGTATTTTCTACTCCGAGGGGACGTAGAAGCACCGATAATTTATGAAGTAGACCGAAGTTTGGACGGCGGTAGTTTTTCTTCTCGACGTGTTGTAGCAATTCAGCACGGTCGGCAAATATTTCATTTATCAGCGTCGTTTCAAAAACCTGAACAGGGCTTAGATCATCATCGCAGTTGGGTGCCTCCTACGGACCAACTTAGATCGGCCCTAGACAGCAATGTACCGGCCGATCGACATTTTCAGTCAGAATACTTTGACGTGCACTATATACCCCGAGAAAAAGCCACTCGAGAAGATAGTGTTCAGTTTTGGATGAAGACAAAACATGCTCTGCCTGACGACATTGCATGTCAACACTCGGTTTTAGCTTACATCTCGGATATGGGCTTACTACAGTCTACCTTGGTTCCACATCAACTGGATCGACATACCTTAAAAGAGCGTAAAGAAAAATTAGTGATGGCATCACTCGACCACGCTATCTGGTTTCATCGCGATTTTAGAATAGATGAATGGTTGTTTTACGAGTGCCGTTCTCAGTCTACCGGTAACGGCCGCGGTTTGGCGTTCGGCAAAATCTATAATGAATCTGGTGTGCTGGTCGCCTCAACCTCTCAAGAGGGCTTGTTACGACTGCGTAGGTAGCGCAATATCGATATTCGCCGCTAGTTTTGCCAACTGGCTAAAGCGGTTGATATTATCCAATCTATAGCCGTTACCAAACTTGTGCATGCTCCACAAAAGATCACACCAGAGCACTGCGATTTGTGCAGTGTGAAAAATAGGCTTGTCGATATTCGCCGCCCAGCCGTTTTTGTAGGCTGACAAAAACCGAGCTGCTTGTGCGGTATCCAATTCAAAGTATTGAATGACCGCAGCGAGGTCAAACCAAGGGTTGTTTACTTGAGCAAACTCCCAGTCGATAAACTTGACGCTGTGATTGTTAAACAGACAGTTTTGAGTCACTAAATCGTTGTGACAAAACACCCTAGGAGTAGGGTCTTCGCAAAATGCTAATAACGCCGGCATTAAATTTTTATGCCAAAGAATAGCGTCGGTATCAGCTGTGGTTAGGTACTTATCGCAAGCGTCTAATAGACCAAAGTCGTCGTCGGTGAGTGGCAAGTTTTCGTGAGCGAGTGTAAGTGTCTTGGCAATGTCACTTAAGGCATTATCTGAGTAGCCTTGATTATCGATGAACTCATACAAGGCGATGTTGTTCGCTGCCATGTGCAGCTTTGGGGAAACAGAATGTTCACTGGCCCAAAACTCGGCGCGAACTGTGCGGCTAAACGAATGTGAGAACATTTTGAGCACCAATAGAGTGTCGCCCGACGAGATCAACCCAGTTTGGTGATTTAGGCCATTTTCAAATACTTTGACAAGGCGCGGTTTTTCAACCAAGCCCCATTCTGACCAATGTTCTAATGCCTTATCTAACACGCCGATAATTGTATCGCCAATGTCGATAGCCAAACATTGCGATAATGACATAAAGCCCAAACAATACCGCGTAGAGTAAAAACCCTCGTTCTACATATAGGTAAATCGACGCACTATTGATGACAATCCAATAGAGCCAGTTTTCTAGTATTTTTCGAGCCACCATCCACGTGGTTATGACTGCCGACCAGGTAGTAAATGAATCAAGATAGGGCAGTGCGGCGTCGGTATTCACGCTAAGAAGGTAGCCACTGGTGAGTGTTAATACACAAATAAGCACCAAAATTGAAAGATGTTCCTTTACCACTAAAGAACGTATAGCAAGTGTCGATTTTGTCACGCTGCCGTATTGCCATTGCCACCAACCAAACACGGCCATCAATAGATAGTAAACGTTCAGCGCCGATTCCATGTACAGACTACCGTCCCAGAACAAGTAAATGCTGGTGCCGGTACCGATAAATCCGGCGGGCCAGCACCAAACATTTTCTTTGGCAGCAAGAATGATGTAGATCAAGCCGAAGACAACGGCGACGATTTCAATATGGCTGGTTGCCGCCCATGCGGAACTCAGCCCGTTCAAAAAATCACTCATAGCCGCTAAGCTCGCGAGCGTCTCCGGCCAAAAATTTGCAAACAAACACTATTTTCCCATACCGCTGCATCGACTCCTTCATAGACGCATTGATAAGTGCGTTAACCGAGTCAAATTCACCGAAAACACGGGAGCTCATATTCGATGTTCGAATCTCAATATCTCCGGCATTACTGTTAAGTGTATTCAGAAAGTCTTTGATTTTAGGTTTGTAGCCATCTTGTAAAGGGTACATGCTAATTTCAACTGACAAGTGCATTTTGAGACTCCGTATAAACGTTGATATTGTTTGCGATCGGTAGAAAAGCCGCCTGTTTATTTCAAAATGGCAACTGACTCTAGACTTAGAATTCCATACTAGCGCGAACACCGACTAAGCGAGGAGCACCAAATTGGTTGTACTCATCCAGCGCGTAGTTTTCTCGAGGGTCGTTACCAAAGGTACCAAAGCCACGAGTCTTGACCAATTCGTTGCTTAGGTTTTTGCCGTATAAGGCGACGCTCCAATTGTCGGCTTGGTAAGCCAGTTCTAAGTTAACTAGCTCATAAGCATCTGATCTACCTTCGTGGCTGTTGGAGAACAAGAAGTCATCTTTCGCTTCTATCGATCCGCTAATTGACAGCGCCTGAGTTAATGCATAACGCCCGCCAACAACCGCTGTATAGCTAGGAGCTTGAGCTTGGTCCCTGCCGTTTAGATCAAACGGCACTCCGTTTTCGCGATCAGCTTGAATATGATCAAAACTAAGAAAATCGTCGAACTCTGTGTCTAAAAAGCCGAGCTTCGCATAGAGCGAGGAACGGTCAGTGGCTTGCCAATCAACCTCAATCTCAACGCCTTTATTGGTGCCGCTCGCCGCGTTTTCGGTGAAGTCAGTGAAGCTACATGGACAAACCCCACCAATTTCGCCACCGGCAACTGAGCGAACAATAGACTGATTAACTTGAACATCGTCGCGATCTTGGTAGAAAACTGACGCTTGCAAGCGCAAAGACCCATCAAAGAAAGTCTGCTTGATTCCGAGCTCATAGTTGAGCATTGTTTCTGTGTCAAACTCCCGCTCTTCGGGTGATAAGCTGCCCTCTAAATTGAAGCCGCCTGGCTTATAGCCGCGCGATATTAGGCCATAATAGAAGGCGCCATTATCGGCTTGATATTCCAAGGCAAGACGACCGCCCCACAAATTCTCTTCAGGCGAAGCAGTAGCACCACTGATGTCCTGATAATCCACTTCACGACGTTCCAAACGCAGCCCAGTCGTTAGTGACCAACGGTCATTTAATGAGAATTCGGCTTGGCCATATATTGCCGCATTGGTGGTATCCAGTTCACTATTGAAATCACTCGCGAAAGTATAAATACGTTCTAGATCGGTGTCTTGGTCGCGATAGTAGAGGCCGGCTACCCAATTTACATTCTCAGAAGCGCTGGACAATATGCGTAAATCAAGCGTGGTGTTATCGTTATTGCGAGTGTATTGGTCGAACGACGAGAAAAATAAATCAAAGCCAAGGAGGTCGCTGTCACAAGAAGTGTTCTCACAAATGAAGACATTGCTCCAATCTTCGTCAAAGGCGTACTCCAAATCTGAATTCGCGAGGCTCAGAGACGCTTCAAGACTGTAATTATCGGATATCTGATAGCTTGCCTTTATGGCAGCGGCGGTCGTATCCTGACGGTCAAACCCCGGTTCATCAGTGTCAGTTTGGCGTGTATTTGATAGGCTAAACGCATCATAGCCATTGTCGATATCAGCCACAAATAAGGTAAAGTCTAAAGCCAAAGCATCATTAACTCTCGTTGTGTAGCTTGCACGAGCAGTGGTTTCGTCTATGTTATTGGTGTCGTCGCGCCCGAGAAACACAGCTTCGGTAAAACCGTCGCTTTCATAATGCTTAACGGCCAAGCGGTATCCTGAATTTTCCGTCGTTGGTCCGCTAATCACGCCACTGATTTCACGGCCACCAAAGTCCTCAAAGCCAGCCGTTACTCGCCCTTGAAACTGTTTACTTGGCCGATTAGACACAATGTTTATCAAACCCGCCAAGGCGTTAGCGCCGTAAAGTGTGCCTTGTGGGCCGCGTAATACTTCTACTTGCTGAACATCAAGGGTGCTGGCCGCCGTGGCAATGCCGGTTAAATCGATGCCGTCGACTAATAAGCCGACCGAGTTAATGATGGGCGCTTGGAATTCGCTACGTTCGCCAATACCCCTAATCTGGATAAATCGACCGCGTGACGCGCCAGTGGTGAAATTTATATTTGGCGCTAACCCGAGCAAGTCTTCGAGGTGTTGTGCATTGCGCTCCTCAATCTGAGCATTGTCAATCACAGTGACGCTATTGGGTAATTGCAGCGCGTTGTTCTCGAGTAATTCGGCGGTAACAACGATTTCAGTCAGTGGCTCGGCGGCAAGAGCGTGAGAGCCTATGCCGAGTGACACGGCAAGTAAGCAACTATTAAGATAATTTTTCATGGTGGTCTCTTTAATGGTTTTTAAAAAGACCCGGCAAGGCGAGAAGGGTATTGATGTGGTCCCATTCCTACGCCGGTATCAACCGGATCAGGTTCTAGGGGTTTATGTCACTGCTAATAGCGAAAAACCTAACTATTAACCAGACAAGTCTCAGGCTGATTCGGTACAGCCACCCCCTGGGTGCTTTCCTAGGTAGAACGAACTGATTCAACGCTAAGAAGCAATGCGAGTTTAGCATGAGAAAACCGAGTGTCTAGCTATTTGCGTTGGATTCTAAACATAAGGCCTACCCAAATATTAGTCTTTGAACAGTCAAGCAGGCACGGTGTGAGCAGCCTGAAATTATGATCTAAGCGTTGGGCGATTATGAAATCAAAGGTATAGTGTGTCTATTGGGACATTATTAACTAAGCACGAGATGAGTTGATGAACGAGTATGCATTTTTGTTAGCAATTGCGGGTATTTTATTTGTCGGTGCAATGAGTCCCGGCCCTAGTTTTTTCGTGGTTGCTCAGAATGCCTTATCGAAGTCGCGAGCCCACGGCGTCGCAACCGCTCTAGGTACCGGTTTAGGCGTTTCGATTTTCGCGGTGTTGGCGAGTTTTGGAGTCACTGCATTATTGGAAAACATACCGAGCGCTTATCTTGCCTTCAAGATATTAGGCGGTGTCTACTTACTTTACCTTGCCTATAGGATTTGGCGTGGCGCGAAAGAACCTTTACCTATTTCGGCCGACCAAAACACGCCTTCTAAAGCCCAACATGGAAGCTTAGTAAAAGCGTTTATGATGGGTTTGGTAACCCAAACCAGCAATCCAAAAACAGCCTTGGTAATCGCCGGTATCTTCGCTGCGTTTGTACCGGCTGAGCCACCGGCAAATACCGTTTTATTTGTCGCCCTGATTGCTTTCATTATCGATTTTTGTTGGTACGCCGTGGTGGCCATAAGCTTATCAACCCAAGCCACTCGCGGTGTTTATAAGAAAGCTAAATCAGGCTTTGACCGAACCGCCTCGATCTTTCTGGGCGTGGTTGGGGTTAAGCTATTAATGTCCTAACCTTGCAGTTTATTCGACCAATACGGTAAGGGATTCAAGGTAAATTAGTTCACAGGCTCCGCCACCTCGATCATCGCGCGTGAGCGAACTTTTCCAACGAAAGCCGTCGGAGTGGGTGATCGCGACTAGCTTGCCAGTAATTCTAACAATGGACCCCACTCTGATCTTATCTAAGTGGCGTTGCATTGCATTGTCGATGGGCACCATGTGCATATTGGCGCTACTCTGACCGATTACTTCCATGGGGTATAGCCATGTATTTCCTTTAGTGCGGTACATATACCAACGGTTTGTTTGGCGAATGCTTAAGCTATCAACCACTGATTGATCAGACATTACGCCCCAGCCTAGGGCTAAGTCATAGGGTGCGAGCTGTGCGCCCCGATCTGTTCGATAACGTTTTTTCGAAAGTACTTTGGCATCCAATTCAAACAATGCCAAAGGTTCAAGCTGATAGTCGTTCAGGTAGAATTTCTGAGCGTTTTTCAGCGTGGTCTGAACTGGCGGTTTTGGTGCTTTGGCGCCCGCAGGAAGATTTACTTTGGCGGGTTGGCTCTGCCACCAACCTATCAGACAGAGTGCTAATAGAATGGCGGCAAATTTATTCATCCAATAGAATTTTCTCAGTGTCTGAAGTGACGCATTCCGGTAAACACCATGGCCATTCCAGCCTTATCGGCCGCCGCGATGACTTCGTCGTCGCGCATCGAACCACCGGGTTGTATTACTGCGCTAATTCCTGCAGCTGCGGCATTCTCAATACCGTCACTGAAGGGGAAGAAGGCATCCGACGCCATAACCGAGCCCTTAACTTCTAAACCTGCATGTTCCGCTTTAATGCCTGCGATTCGCGCCGAATTCACACGGCTCATTTGACCAGCACCGACGCCGACCGTCATATTGTTGTTCGCGTAAATAATGGCATTCGATTTTACAAACTTCGCGACTTTCCAAGCAAATAGTAGATCAGCCATTTGCTGCTCAGTTGGCTGCGCTTTAGTGACCACCTCTAACTTGTCGGTGAGTTCGAGATCATTGTCTTGCAATAACAAGCCGCCATTAACACGTTTATACTCTAGCGTATTATGCGCGCTGTTGTCCCATTGCCCACACTCGAGCAAACGAACATTCTTCTTTGATGCGACCGCTGCCTTTGCATCGGAAGAAACGGACGGCGCAATGATGACTTCGACAAATTGTTTGTCGACGATTAGATTGGCGGTTTCTAGGTCCAGCTCTTGGTTGAAGGCGATGATGCCGCCGAAGGCTGACTCGGGGTCGGTGGCAAAGGCTTTCTCATAGGCTTCGAGTAGAGATGGCGCGACAGCAACCCCACAAGGGTTGGCGTGTTTGACAATGACGCAGGCGGGCAAGTCATCAAACTGCTTAACGCATTCTAGCGCGGCATCGGTATCAGCAATATTATTATACGACAGTTCTTTACCTTGTATCTGTACGGCAGAAGCAATGCCAACTGGCGCATTATCTTCTACGTAAAAGGCGGCTTTTTGATGTGGGTTCTCACCATAACGCATGGTCTGTTGGTGCTTGAATTGCGCATTAAACGTTTGCGCGAAATCAGCCTTACTACCATCCTCCTGAATGCGGCCTAGGTGATTTGCAATGGCGCCATCATATTGAGCGGTGTGCTCAAACGCTTTGGTTGCGAGTTTGAAGCGAGTTTGGTACGAGATGCCGCCATCATTAATTTCGGTAAGCAGGCTTGAATAGTCGCTAGCATCGACAACAATTGCGACATCCTTATGATTCTTGGCTGCAGAACGGACCATTGTTGGTCCGCCAATATCGATATTTTCTATCGCAGTCGCAAGGTCACAATTCGGGTCGGCTACTGTTTGTTGAAATGGATATAGGTTGACGATAACCATGTCGATCTGATCGATACCGTGTTCGCGCATAACCTCATCGTCGGTACCACGCCGACCTAAAATACCGCCGTGTACCTTGGGGTGGAGTGTTTTGACTCGACCGTCCATCATCTCAGGGAACCCCGTGTATGAAGAGACTTCGGTTACCCGAATGCCTTCCTCGCTCAGTAAGCGCGCGGTTCCACCAGTGGAAAGAAGTTCCACACCGGCTGCATCTAGGCCCTGCGCAAATTCAACGATTCCGGTCTTATCGGAAACGCTTATGAGCGCACGAACGGGTTTGACTCTACGACTTGCAGAGGTTTGATCAGTCATGGTTATGCCTTTGGAGCCTTCAGCTCAAGTTGTAAGTTTTAAGTTTCTTTCGCAAGGTGTTGCGATTGATGCCAAGAATATCGGACGCACGTGTTTGATTGCCTTTAACCTGAGCCATGACAACTTCGAGAAACGGCTTCTCGACTTCGTTGATGAAAAAACTATGCAGATTTGTAGGGGTCTCACCGTTTAGATCTTTGAAGTATTGCTCGATAGCATGAGTAACGCATTCTGAGAGTGGATCTGATTTTGTCATGTGGATCGGGTTTTTATCTAACTTATTATTTTTTTCTTAAGCGGCCAACTGCGACGCTGTCGAGCAAAAAAAAATGCTCACTAATCTTCGCTGTTCTGCCGCATCTTCGGTGGTAACGATGCGAGTTTTGAGTTCAGGGCAAATTTCATCCGTCCATTTCGCCAAGTACCATTTTATGTGCTTACGGGCTAAACGAAGGCCGAGGTGCTGCCCATAAAATTGGTGTATGCCTCGGTGGTGTTCAACAATAGTACGAGCTCGGTCTGTAGCGCTGGGAATATCATCATATCGACCGGTCTCTAGAAAATCGGCTATTTGTTGAAACAACCAAGGTTGGCCTTGAGCTGCGCGACCAATCATGATCGCATCAGCATTAGTCGCGTTTAGTACGTTTTGTGCAGCTTCGGGTGAATTAATATCTCCGTTGGCGATAATCGGTACATCGACACTATTCTTTACTAATGAAATGGTGTGGTATTCGACCTCACCTACAAACTTGCATTCGCGTGTGCGACCGTGAATGGTAATGGCACTCACCCCTGCGTCTTCGGCGATGCGGGCGATGCTGACTGCATTCCTCGATTCGGGCGTAACTCCAGTGCGAATTTTGACCGTCACAGGCACATCGACCGCAGTCACCACCGTTTGCAGTATTCGGCTGACTAAATCTTCGTTTGCTAATAATGCCGAACCAGCAGCTTTCTTACAGACCTTTTTTGCTGGGCAGCCCATATTAATGTCGATAATTTGGGCACCATTTGCGACATTAAATTGCGCTGCTTGCGCTAGTACTTCGGGCTCTGTGCCGACAATTTGCACAACTACCGGTTCGGGCTCGCCGGTTAAATCCAATCTAAATTTAGTCTTAGTTGTGTCTTTCAATTCGAGTTGGCTGGTGATCATCTCAGAAACAACAAGCCCAGCCCCGTGGGCGCGACAAACGCGCCGATAGGGTTTGTCACTAACGCCTGCCATCGGTGCTGCTATGACTTTATTGGCTAATTTGTAAGGTCCAATTTGCATAGTGACGGTATTGTAGAAGCCCTGATGAATGTCAAAAAATAGGACGACAGATAATACGCGAAGGCGTCAGAATCGGTAAAGATCGATTTGAGCGAAACGGCACCTTTTTTAAGCAATCTTTAGTTTCTTAGTACGCTTGTCTATTTATTCAAAACCTTAATTTGGTAACCAGTTGCCTGCTTGGGGAATGAAAGCAATTCGATTGTTACTTTCTTTAATTCACGCGCTCCGATCATATCGCTGGTTTGATTCTGATAGATGTAATCACTTGGAGAAAGGTTACGCCTTGAAACGAGGCGGCCTTCGGCGTCGGTTAATGTCATCTCTAGCCAAGGAAGGGGTTGTTTGAACAAGGCGTGGTTGATAATGCTTATTCGTAATAGTGTGGTAGAGGGGCGCGTAGGATGTGCTTCGGTGATTGCAGATGTTAACTTGACATGATTCAAATTTCGTCTAATCGGCAAGTTTAAATCACGCTGGCTTAATTCTTTAATCAAAGGGGCGGTGAGCTCAATGATCTTATTCTTAGCAATAGGAATTTCTGGTAGCTCGACTAATTGCTTGATCCAAAGTTGATAAACTAAAACACAAGCCAATGCTCCAGCCACAAGCAATAATGGTGGCGCGAGCAACCAACTATATGATCGTGACTTGGTTTTTTTATCCAAGGCAAAAGGTTCGTGATGTTTGGATTCTCTATTTTCGGATTCCTTATTTTGATTAGCCAAGCTGGTGGCTTTTATCAATTTGTAGTCGACAAGAGTATTAACCTCATCGATAAGATCATCATTGCTTGGTTTTTGGGGAGCTGGCGGTTTGGGCCGCACCTTCGGAGAAATTTTTGGTAAAGTCGGCTCCGTTTTGATGACCTCATTGATTTGATCGTCTATGTCAGTTTGACGAGGTTTTGTCTTGTCTGAAGTTGAAGCCTCAATTGCTTCTTTCTGCTCGGTTTCTCGCTGTTGCTTTGCTCGAATATTAGCCAGCATTTGAGCCGCCGATAATTGCTTCGGATCTAGTGGTGTGACTGGTGCATTCTCATCAATGTCGATGCTAAGTTCGGAATTGATGCTGTCAGTGACCGTGGCTTCGCTCAAGGACACACTTTTTTCTAATTCAGAGTCAGGATCGACAAAAGAGTACTGTTGCGGTTCGGTATTGTCAGTTACCTCGCCCTCTCGCTTATCGGTTTCACGCTCGTCGGTTAGTGGCTCGATAAAGACTTCTCTTGGATCAAAACGAGGAGCCTCTGCTTCGTCTTTTAATATTCGAGCTTGAAAACGTTCGCGACAGGTACCACAGCGAACCATCCCTTCTGAAACACGCAATTGCTCATCACTGATAACATAAGTGATGAAGCAGTGTGGACATTGCGTGTTATGTAAGGCCATTAGCTGGGTACGTTTGAATTGTTATTTTCGGCGCGCGGTGATTAAACACCATTGATCTTTGTTGTATTGATCAAAGCTATAGCCGTTTCCGAACGCGGCTTTAACTTTATCGGCTTGGCTGCTTAAGATGCCGGTTAGCAATAACTCGCCGTCAGGGGCTAAATGTAGCAGCAAGGTGTCGCGCAGTTCAATGATTACTTCGGCTAAGATATTGGCAATTACCAGTTCAAAAGTGGCCGCAGGTGTGTTGGGCAATTGGGTCGGCAGGCAGGCGTGCATCTTGGAGGCGACATGATTGCGCTTGGCATTTTCATCACAGGCCTTCACCGCTAGAGGGTCTATATCAACCGCTTCGGCGAACTCAGCGGCACTCAAGATTGCGGCAATCGCTAGAATACCAGAGCCGCTGCCATAGTCTAAAACACGCTTGCCGTGTAGATCTTGGTCGGCTAGCCAAGACAGACACATATTAGTTGTGGCGTGAGTTCCGGTTCCAAATGCCAGACCTGGGTCCAGAACGATATTACGTGCATTGGGTTGCACCGGCTCGCACCAGCTCGGGCAAACCCAAAGATTTGTGCCTACTTGAATTGGTTTGAATGAATTCAGCCATACACGCTCCCAGTCTTGATCTATCAGTTTGTCCACATTGACAGGGATCTCGGATTTAGTGGTGCTGGAAAATTGTGTTTGGACAAATTCGATAATTGGGTCGAGTTCGACAGACTGGTTGAAAAGAGCGGTTAACTTTACCTTATTCCAGTCGGGTGTGCCGGGGAAAGCAACTTCATAGAATTCGTCTTCACCGGCATTTTCAGAGGTGATCGCCTGGGCTAAAAACCCCTCTAACATGTCAGACAATCGATCGACGTCGGTGGCGTCGATGACGAACGTAGCTTGAATCCAGCTCATGTGATTTCTCATTATTATAAGTGGGCTGAGTATACCCAGTACTGTTGGTATTCCCAACTTGAATGGGAATACTTTAGAGAGCTGTATGATTCGGGGTTATGCCGTGCTTTAGAGCTTAAAGATGTGCATTCAGCCAAGTTCTAATTTGGGCTTCGTCGATTTTACCAAGCACTTGATCTAATACATTCCCGTCTTGATCCAGTAGTAAGGAATAAGGCAACAAGCCTTGAGGGTTGCCGGTTTTTTCAAGTAATTGCATGCCCGTTTTCTCAGCGTACAAAATAGGGTAGCTGATATCCATCGAGTCTAAAAAAGGTTGAGAACGGCTCGGGGTATCAATCGCTATGCCGACGACCGTAAAGCCGTCTTTTTGGTGTAAGCGATACATCGTTTCAAATAACGGCATTTCTTCACGGCAGGGGCTACACCATGTGGCCCAAAAATTAACCAAAGTGAGGTTTCCTAGCTGGCTTTCTACCGATGCTTCGCCGCTACTGCCAGTCCGTGCATCACTGGTTTCCAGTTGTGCGCTGAGTAAGGCTGCTGCTTCTGATACTGGCGCCGTGCGAGAAGTATTAAGCGCTACGCCAATGGTAAATGCAACAATGGCGATGAACAGCACAAGAACCTTATTCTGATTAGTCATGTGTTTTAGCTTTTGGCTCGATTAATGATGGCAAGAAAATCGTCTTTCTTCATGTAGCCATATTGTCGTAAGTTTTGGTGTTCATCACCATTGGGCTTGATGAACAGAGTAGCGGGCGGGCCAAACACATCGAAATATCGTTTCAACTCTTCGCTATCGTCATTTGTATTAGTCACGTCGGCTTCAATAAGAACCCAATTATCTAGCGCAGTATGTACGCTCGGTTCTCTAAAGGTAGTGCGCTGCATACGTTTGCAATCAAGGCACCAGTCAGCGTAAAAGTCGACCAATACTGCCTGTTGCGAGGTTTTCGCCTTGCTTAATAACTGCTTTGCTTCGGCAACTGTGGTTATTTTGTTGAACGCCAGTTTTTGCTGAGTGTTGCTGCTCGACGAGCTTCCTAAAGATACCGTGCTAAGTGGGTCGGTGATGTCGGTGCCTTTATTTAGAGCTCCGACAAATGCCGCTGAACCCCATAGAATAGAGAGCACACAAAGTGCCTTCAGTAACGTATTGACTACGTCTGATCTAACACCTTCAGACATTTTCCAGACATAGAAGCCCATCCACACGAGTAACGCCGCCCAAAAATAAAGCACAGGAATTAAATCGACAAAACTGGCGATAAAAAGTGCTGCTCCTAACACCATAAAACCTAATATCACTTGAACATGATTCATCCATGCCCCAGCTTTTGGTAATAGCCATCCTGCTCCAAAACCAAGCGCAATGAGCAAGGTTCCCATGCCTAGGGCTAGGGAACTCATCACGGCGGCGCCTAGTACCGGGTCACCTAGTGAAATCGCGGCACCAACCGCAACAATGAGTAATGGCGATACGCAGGCTCCGACAACCAGGCTGGAAATTGACCCCAGAATGAATGCAGTAAGGTAAAGCGATTTGGTGTTTGGGGAGGCATTATTAAGTTTAGTTTGTAGCGAGCTAGGCAATTGAATTTTGAATGCGCCGAATAATGAAGCGGCAAGAACTACTAAAAGTGCGCACACAAAGCCGATAACGTACGGGTTCTGAAATTGAGCTTGAAGCTGACTGCCAGAAACTCCTAGCACCCATCCTGCTATTGCGTAAACCACGATGGTGCCGCCAACGTAGCTCAGCGCTAATGTTCCAGAACTAAGCCTGCTCGGATTATTCTGGCCAGCAATAATCGCTAATAAAATCGGTATAAGCGGTAGTACGCACGGAGTAAAGCTTAAGAGAATGCCAATAAAAAATGCAGCCGAAACATAGCCCCAAAAGCTTTTGTTGGAGTCATCAATACTGGGCGCAGAAAAACCCGCACTTAGGTCAGTCGATTGGGCCACTTGCGGCGGAGTTTGTACGTCCACCCTGTTGTCTAACAGACCCGGCGTAAAACTAATATTTACGGTTCTAATTTGCGGCGGGTAACATACTCCTACAGGTTTGTTGCAGCCTTGGCCTATGACTTCTAGCTCTATTTCATTTCCAGAACTTGGTAAACTGATAATAGGTGCCGATAACTCCACGTTGTAAAAATAAACAACCACTTCGCCGAATTCAGGGTCTTGCTCAATCACGCCCTCTGGGAAAACCAGTTCACCAAACTCAGCACCGGGTGTTTTCGACGACACCTTAAATTGATCGCGGTACATGTAGTACTCATCTGCCACACTCCATTGAATTCTTAGCTGATCGCCATCGATGAAAGCGGTCATGCCAAAGGCTTCAGTTTCTGGCAGTAATTCGGTTTTCTTTTGCCCCCAAAATTGTGCGTTCGCCGCCAATGAAAGCAAAAATGTGAGGGCTAGGCTAAAGCGAAGCGTATTTTTTAAATTCAGACTGAACATGTTAAATAAATTAGGCGTCATGATGGTTCTAACTTAAGGGGCTATATAAGAGCGATTTCTGTAGAATAAAGACCGACCCTAGGCCGAAACGCTGTCACAGACATTGTCCTAATTAGCTTTTGATCATATGTCGGTAACATTGTGCCATTTATTTCACTACTAATCCCCAATCGCGCGCCAATATAGCTATGAAGAATCAACGAATATTAGAGATCGAAGGCGTAATCAACTTTCGCGACCTAGGAGGGTATCAAACTCAAGATGGTCGCACCGTGAGTTGGGGCAGGGTCTATCGATCGGCACAGCTTGATCGCATGAGCGATCAAGGCGTGAAGAATATGGCGGCGATGGGTATTAAAACGGTGATCGACCTACGTTTTACTGAAGAAACTAAGCGTTATCCAACCATGCGCCACGCATTTCCAAATGCTGAGATTTTTAGTTGGCACGATGAACCAGCTAATAATAACAATGCAAAAAGCGACGCCATTAAACAATCTTGGAGACAAGGTCTCGAAAGCAATGATCCTGAACAAGTAAGGGAATCGATGCGACTCAACTACCCGGTGAAACTATATTCACACAGCGCAATTTATAAGAAGATGTTATTGCGTCTGATAGATGAATGCACACCTTTGGTATTTCATTGTGCTGCCGGAAAAGACCGAACTGGCGTCGCAGCAGCCTTGATTTTGTCGCTCTTAGGGGCTAGCGACGACGTTATTATTGAAGACTATCTCCTCACCCAAAACGCAACTGAGGGTTTGCTGGAGTCTTTTCATGCGGGTGGCGCAACGGTTGAGAAAGGCAATACCGATTTTCAGCAACGCCTAGCAAGCTACCCTCGAGAATTAATTCAGCCCATATTTGATGCCGACTTAAGTTATATAACCACCCTATTAGAGTACGTTGCAGAACAGTACGGAGGGTTTAAGCAATACGCAGTCGAGGTTCTAGGGTTCGATCAAGCCCATGTTGACGAACTGAGAAAACAGCTACTAGTATAGGCTTAGGTTTTACTAAATTGGAAATACGTTAACTGCTCGCGTTCTTCATTCACCCGCAAAAGTGGAGAATAGAAACCCGGTTGATTAATAGCATCTGGCGCCAATTGTGTTTCAACACAAAAGCCTTGAGCCGACTTGAACGGCGCATTCAAATACTTGCCCGTGTAAAACTGAAATCCAGGGCTATTGCCGGATACTTCAAGCTGAATGCCCGAGTGCCCAGAAAAGGCAGTAAGCATGGGACGCAGTGTATTTGCTCCCGCCTCGCCAACATTAAAGTGGTGATCGCATTGGTGTTTAAACTCATGCTCGGGCGAATTTTTGAGCTTATAGAGAAATGGTTGGCTCAATGGTTTAATTTCACCGGTGGGCAAATTTTGTTTGTCGACGACGTTAAACGAGTCGGCGTGTAAGCTGAAGCAATGGCTTGATATGTCATCGCTAGGGGCGCTATCCCTACCATCTAAATTTAGGTAAACATGGTTAGTAAGATTGATGTAACAGGTGGTGTCTGTGCGAGACAAGTATTTGATGGTTAAACAACCTTGAACCACCTTGTAAACTGTCATGACGGAAAGCTGGCCTTTCAGCCCAATCTCGCTCATATCATAATTTAAAGCGTAGCAAATCTGATTAGTCTCATGGGAATCGATACGCCAAGTTTGTTTGTCGAATCCTTTGCCAGCACTGTGCAGCGTGTTTGCCCCTTCGTTATGTGGCATTCGCAGTTGCTCACCCTCGACAGTGATTTGGCCTCTAGAAACTCGGTTGGCAATTGGGCCGACGGTTGCGCCCATGTAGTACGAGTCTTGTACATAATCTTCGATTCGTTGGTACCCTAAGGCTAATTGGCTGCCCATGAAGTCGATCTCGCATATTCGAGCACCGTAGTCGAGCAGATTAACGGTCAGGCCAAGACCATCGCTTATGGAAGATTGTTGCATTCTAGTATTAGGGGTTTTCAAGTATAAAATTGTTGTCGAAGTAAGCTCAGTATAAGGGCTCACTTTGTTATGATATAGGCATTGTAGATTATGCCTAAGGTTCCGATGCCATCAATTAAAGAATTACTCAGCAGCATGACCAATCGATTGGTTTTTATTACCGCGGTAATCTATTTCGTTGTTCAGGGAGGGCTGTTCGCCGGCGCAATTACTGGGTTCGAAATGGTTAACTGGCAGCATTCTCAGTTTAAGCCCTGGCAGCTACTGACGCATATGTTTCTTCACGCAAGCTTTACTCATCTGGCATTGAACATGTTGGCTCTTTGGTCTTTTGGCCGAATACTTGAGAAAGTGTGGGGAGACCAACGGTTTTTGATTTTCTATCTAGTCTGTGGTGTCGGCGCGGCGGTCATATCACAATTGGTTGATCAATTTGTACTTGGGCCTTCCTATGGTTATACCGTGGGTGCGTCGGGCGCTGTTTATGGATTACTCGTGGCGTTTGCCATGATGTTTCCCAATTTTAAGATCATGTTAATCTTTTTGCCGGTACCCATTGCGGCGAAAATATTCGTACCGATTTTGTTACTCATTGACCTAAGTGCGGGCTTTACCGGATTCTCCATATTTGGTCAAAATATCGCTCACTTCGCACATCTTGGTGGCGCAATGATGGGGTTTATCATGGTGCAATACTTTAAGCGGGTTTAGTATTGTTTATAGTTAGCCCCAGTTTTCGTAGATGATCGACCAGGTTTTTCTTATCGCTGCGATTCAAAAATTCACCAATTTCTATTTCGTCGTTCAAATGTTTCAGGTAAAGGCTCGGAGCACTCATTCTGTAGTTGCTCGCTTGCCGTATTAAACTGGTTCGGCCACGTTGCCATTGCCATTCTTGTTTAGGAAAGTAGACACCCTTTTGAAGAGTAAAGGACTCGGCTTCTATGATGATCATCTCTTTAAAGCTCAGCTTCCATGAGACGTAATACATACCCGCACCCACCAACATTATTTCTAAACCGGCAAAGGGTAACACCATCCAAGCACCCATAGCCGCCCAGGCGAGACCAATCGCCATATTTAAACAGAACATACAGATCAATATTTTTTTGTTAGTTTCCCAAGACATAGAGCGGTTGGGTCTAATCACTAATGTCTCTCGGTTCTGGTTTTTATATACCTCTAGCATGTCTAAATAGTAGCAAATTCGCTTCGCAGAATCATGGTGTTACACTATTTGAAATTACTACGGAGATGAATAATGAATGAATCGAGTAAAACCATTGGAGCGATCGAGTGGCGCGACCTAACGGTTGATGACGCCAGCCAAGTTAGCGATTTCTACGCCTCTGTCGTGGGCTGGAGTAAACAGCCGGTATCAATGGGTGACCACGACGATTTTAATATGAACCTCCCTGCCAGCGACGAAACCGTAGCTGGGATTTGCCACGCACGAGGGGGTAATGCAGATTTGCCACCTCAATGGCTGATGTACGTGCGCGTTGAAGACTCTGAATTAAGCGCTCAGAAAGTCGTACAACTAGGAGGGGAAATTATCCAAGGGCCTAGAGTGATGGGCGGTGAGACCTATTTTGTTATTCGTGACCCGGCGGGGGCGATATTGGCGATCTATTCCTGAGTCGCTGGTTGCGCTTAAGTAAGGCGTTGATCCAACCACTCCACCATCTCGGCGAAAATTGTTTCGCTCTCAGGCTCATTAAAAATCTCATGAAACAAACCGTCATAGAGTGTGATCTGTTTATCGCTAGATGAGATTGAGTCATGCAGCAATTGCGAACCTTGTGGCGCTGTCATTACGTCAGCAGAGCCGTGCATTATTTTAAGCGGTAGGTTTATGTTCGCGGCTTTGTCGATACACTCCTGCATGGCTTCAGTCATGCTGACCAAAAACCTTGCTGATAATTTGTCTTTACTGACCAGCGGATCGGCCATGTACTTCTCGACAACCGCAGGGTCTCGGCTTACGGCCGATGCATCGAGTGCCAACATTTGCGCCTTTGGAAATAATTTTGCAATAAACTTAATAATAGCGACTTGCCAAGCAGGGGGTTCTTGCGGGCTCTTTATCGCGGCGCCAGAGAGCATGGCAGCGTTAAATTTATCCTCATGCGAAAGCAGTAATCTGGTGGCAATCAAGCCACCCATGCTATGACCCAACAAAACTATCGGCGTGTCGGGGTGATGCTCGCGCGCTTTTTGGTAAAGACCCAGCACCGCGTTCTGATACGCGTCAAAGCTATCAATATGACCACGTATGCCGTCTGATTTCCCATGGCAGGGTAGGTCCATTGAGCTTAGTGCATAACCCGACTTATTTA
>CAYQVT010000002.1:0-79953 GCA_964420885.1 uncultured Gammaproteobacteria bacterium | reverse complement strand
TGGATTATGAGTCCACTGCTCTAACCAACTGAGCTACAGGCCCTCTCTAGATTAAGAGAAGTGCTTCAGGAATGAAGCGCACCGAATAATACAGAATATTTTCTTCTGGAGAAAGCATTAACTTACTCAAAAACTCAAACTAAACCGCATTATTTTGCAGATACCTTGCAACTGGCTTGAACTTCTCTCAGATTAACCGCAATGTGCTTAGCAGACGGCTCTGTCCAGGTGTAAGCAAACGCCTTTTCCTCTTTGCCGCGGTACACAAATAACTCAAATACATCACTATAGTTGCTTGCCGGAAACTTCGTTTGTTTGAGCTGTATTCGGTACTGTTTCTCTTCCCCAAACTCAAGTGAACCTCCCTGATCATGGGTATTCAGATTGCGGTAGAACTCCCAACTATCGTCGCCTAAATGCACTGCAACCCAACAGGTCATAGGCCTTGATCGCAGATAGCGATAATAGTTGGGCGCTTCTAATCCAAACGCGAGCTTACCATCTTGCGTATAGCCACCCTCCCGCCCCCAAAAACCGCTTCTTCCTACAATCTCTTCAGCAAAAATATATCGCTTTTCGCGTTTATATTTTGAATCGATAACGCAGGTTTCATGGTCCGTAAACCCTATAAACTGATCAAGTTTTCGCTGCCAAATGGTTTCGCAGCCCTCGTTCAGTTTCTGGCTCAGTTGTTCTAGAGTTAAACGCTTAAGAAAAGTAACCTCAAGTGCACGTTTATCTTTTGGCGCTTCCTTAAGCCAAAATGCCTTACTTATAATTTGATCGTTGGAGTTTATGTAAAAATGATTAATGCTTTGCCGATAAAGCTCACCATCTCTATCTACCTTTTTAATATGCGCGTAAACCCATTTACCTTGCAGATCAGGTGACTCGATCAATTGCTTTAGATGATGCAATCTAGAGTAGCTGGTGACCTGTTTATCCTTGATAAAGTCGTTAGTTTGGAAGTTAATCTGGTTATAGTTGTTAAATTCACCAAGCTGCAACTCAATCAATCTCTCCAAGTCCTTTTCTGCAACGGTCAATTGCTTCGCTTGAGCAAGATTCGAACTTGCACATAATAAGTAAATCACAGAAATCGCGACGCCGGTAAATCTGTTAATAATTATCATTTGAACCTCAAGTAGAATAATTACTGCCTATAAAGAGATAATGATATATCAATATTACTATTTAAACCATTTTCATATATCCACAAAAAAGCCGCGACTGATAACATCAGCCACGGCCTTGTTCGTCGTTTTTAGGGCTTAGTTTTGCTCTAAAAAACTCTTAAGATGCTCTGAACGACTTGGGTGGCGAAGCTTGCGTAGTGCTTTGGCTTCAATTTGTCGAATGCGCTCACGTGTCACGTCAAACTGTTTGCCTACTTCTTCCAGAGTGTGATCGGTATTCATTCCAATGCCAAAGCGCATGCGTAATACCTTGGCTTCTCTTGGTGTTAAGCTTTCAAGAATGTCGGTAGTTGCATTCAATAGACCAGATGTTGTGGCTGCGTCCATTGGTGCTTCAACATTTTTGTCTTCAATAAAATCGCCTAAGTTCGAATCTTCGTCATCACCAATCGGCGTTTCCATCGAGATTGGCTCTTTGGCGATTTTAAGCACTTTACGAACTTTGTCTTCAGGCATCTCCATTTTCTCGGCCAGTTCTTCAGGTAAGGCTTCGCGGCCTTTCTCCTGCAAGATTTGACGAGAAATACGGTTTAGCTTGTTGATCGTTTCGATCATGTGCACCGGAATACGAATGGTGCGCGCTTGGTCAGCAATTGAGCGCGTAATCGCTTGACGAATCCACCATGTTGCATAGGTTGAGAACTTATAACCACGGCGATACTCAAACTTGTCCACCGCTTTCATCAAACCAATATTTCCTTCTTGAATTAGGTCAAGGAATTGCAAGCCACGGTTGGTGTATTTTTTGGCGATCGAAATAACCAGTCGTAAATTCGCCTCTACCATCTCTTTTTTGGCTCGCCGAGCTTTGGCTTCACCAATCGACATGCGACGGTTAATGTCTTTAATTTCTTCAATTGGAATGCCAAGCGCGTCAACAATACGTTTTAACTTAGCTTGCGACATCATGATCAAAGCTTGGTTAAACTCGATCTCGTCTTTGTCTTTGGCCGCTGCCAAAAGCTTGTCGTATAAATCATCGTCGGTTTCTGAGTTGACGAACATGTCGATAAACTCTTTACGCGATATTCCGGCGTCAGTCACGGCGATATCCATGATTGCCTTCTCGTGGCCGCGTACAGTTTCGACCTGAATTCGAATCATTTCCCATAGCGCTTCAATGATTTTAGGTACGAACTTAATTTCCATCAAACCGACAACTAACTCGGCTTGAATTTTACGCGCTTGCTTGCTATCAAAGCCATGTGTTTCTAGGGCTTTTGCATGGCGATTGTGTAATTTGCGCATGGCTTTAAAGCGCTCAATGGCCTCGTCCATATCTGGGCCGGTATCAACGGGCTTTTCCTCTTCTTCGTCTTCGTCCTCGCCGTCTTTCTTTTGCGCGGCAGAACCTGACTGAACCGGATTCGGGTCAATCTCGGCATTGGGGTCGATAAACGCAACCAACAAATCGGTTAGACGCATTTCTTCATTTTGAATTGCGTCGAAGTAATCTAAGATTGTTTGAATAGCTGAAGGGCAGGCCGCCATCGCTTCGGTAGACTGACGAATACCGTCTTCGATACGTTGAGCCAAATTAATTTCATCAGCACGAGTGAGAAGATCTACCGTGCCCATTTCGCGCATGTACATACGTACTGGGTCGGTGGTTCGCCCGAACTCACTCTCAACCGCGGTAGCTAGAACAGCATCGGTATTGTCGTCGTCTTCTTCGGCTTCTTTATCAGACGCCGCTTTATGCAATAAGGTATCGGCGTCGGGAACCGCGTCAAATACGTCAATACCCATATCGTTGATCATGTTTACCACTGATTCAATTTGATCAGTGTCATTCATGTCTTCTGGTAAGTGATCGTTTATCTCTCTATAGGTTAAAAAGCCTTGCTCTTTGCCTTTTAGGATTAAACGTTTTAATTCGGTTTTTTTGCTACTCGAATCCATTAATAGGACCTCACACTGAAACGCGCGCTTTTAATTTTGCCTATAATTTAGCAGTGATTAAATAACACGAGAATTTTGCCAACATTTTGTTAACTGGATTTACTAACCGCGAGAAAAAGGATTTTGCTGCGGGTCAACGGTTAATTTTATAACAAACTAAAAATCAATTCGCGCTTTTTACACGCAAAATTAACACTTTGGGTTGTAATAAATAGGGGTTAAGCCCAAGTTTTTCAATAAATAAGCGAGAATTGTTACGGTTATTTATATTCACACCAAAAACTTACTGGTAGCTCGCGCGTATGTACGCGGTTAGGGCTTCCTTCCTTGCTTCCTCTTCGGGGCTTAACTGAGTCATTGCGGCACGTTTTTGTAGTTCTTCGAGCTCTTGGAAAATCCTCTCAGGTTGAGATGAATTAAACTCGGTAATAATCTTACTCGTGGTGCCTCGTATCTGTTCAAGCGCTTCTTCGTCGCTCAATGTTTCTAAGTTGTGATGCTGGTGATTGGCGAGCTTTGCCAAGGTACCAAAAAACGACTGATCCCGATATCGCTCAAGCAAGGTAGCGGTGTTCATCTGTGGATTCTCTGCACAAACTTCTCGTAATTCATGCAACATCCCGATACCTCGCACTTGATCATCAGGAATCGCCTGAAGCACGTCAAATTCAGCGTAAAATTGAGGGTGCTGTAATAGCAATGATATCGCTCTTCGTGCAGGCGTAATAAAGGTAGTATGAGCAGCTCTTTCCTGCCGTTGTTTTGGAGGTTTCTTAAAACCCCCACTAAAGGAGTTATTTCTAGATTCAGTATTGCCGCCAAACTGGGCTTGCTGAGCAGGCGGCTTTAGCCCGAGTAAATCGTGAACCCCCACTTGGGTAATCGCCGACAGACGTTCGAGAACTAATTTTTTAAGCACGCCACTTGGGAACTTGTCGAGTAAAGGCTTAGCCAATTTAGCCAGTTTTGCGCGACCGTCCAGTCGATTAATATCGGCTTGTTGCTGTAGAGTATCAATCAAAAAATCGGGTAAGGGGGTGGCGGTCTCGATTAGCTTTTCAAACCCTTGTTTACCAACTTTCTTAACCATGGTATCTGGGTCTTCACCGTCGGGTAAAAACAAAAAACTGACTTGAAAACCATCTTGTAAAGATGGCAATGAAGTTTCTAAGGCTTTCCAGGCGGCCGCGCGACCGGCCCTATCACCATCAAAGCTAAAAGTGATATTGGGCGTATGTCGGAACAATCGCTGAAGGTGCATTGCTGTGGTGGCCGTTCCCAGAGTAGCGACGGCGTTATTGATGCCGGCTTCGGCGAGTGCTACGACGTCCATATAACCTTCAACAACCAATACACCGTCTGCTTCTTTAATGCCGCCTCGGGCTGCGAACAGCCCGTAGAGCTCGGAGCCTTTATGAAATATAGGCGTCTCTGGGGAGTTCAAATACTTTGGGTTTCCGGGTTGTGGTTCCGCCTGCTCTAATACACGACCGCCAAAACCCACAACTCGGCCCCTGTGATCATGGATGGGAAACATAATACGATGCCTGAAACGATCATAGGTGCGTTTCTTCTCGTTTTGGGTCAGCATCCCAGTATCAAGTAAGGCCTTTTGGGCAGGCGCACTCACACCGAGTGTCGACATTAAATTGTTCCAACCTTCGGGCGCAAACCCGATGCCAAAACGTTTAGCGGTTTTTCCGCTCAGTTCTCGCTTTTGTAGATAATCAATGGCTTCTTGTTTCGCCGGGTGCTGACGCAATTGATTCTGATAAAACTCATTAACCTGATTCATCAACTGATAAAGATCAATTCCTTCAGACACAGCTTGCTTTGGTTTTAAGCCCTGTGACTCTTCTGGAATTTCCATGCCTGCGCTCGACGCTAGGGACTCGATCGCTTCACGAAACTCCATGTGGTCGTATTCCATAAGAAAGCTAATCGCCGTTCCGTTCGCACCACAACCAAAACAATGATAGAACTGCTTCGATGGCGAAACCGTAAAGGAAGGAGACTTTTCATTGTGAAACGGGCAACACGCCTTGTAGTTCGCGCCTGCCTTTTTCAACGGCACGTAGCCGTCGATCAAGTCAACAATATCAATTCGATTGAGTAGTTGATCAATAAAGTGTTGAGGGATTCTACCTGCCATGTCGATATTCTAACCTCTTTCAATCAGTGATGGTCATTATTAAGCAGACTCAAAAGTGATAGGGGTTTGGCTTGTCTTTATGGCATATCAATTCAGATTTGCAATTGTCAATGAACGGTGAAAGACTTGGTCGCCTAGCCGCAGTAACATCCATTGGTTTACTTTGAGCGGCAAAAAAACAAACTATAGAAAATTCTTATGAGACAAAACGTAATCGGCCTTTTAGTGGGCTTACTCCTCAGCACCTCGACCAGTGCTGCCATTGTTCAAACCAAAGGGGATTTTGTAGATAAATTCCGCCAACTCGAAGAAGTTCTTCCCACCCCTAATGATTATCGAAATGCAGCGGGAGAACCAGGTAAAGAATATTGGCAACAACAGGTCGATTATAAGATTGACGTAACACTCGATGAAAACAAACGCCGTCTTACTGCTGATCAAACGGTGACCTATACAAATAACTCTCCCTATCGCCTAAAATACCTATGGGTACAGCTGGAACAAAACCGGTTTAAGGCTGATTCAATTGCAGAACGGTCGGCCGTTTTTGGAGACAGCTCTCGACGAGGCTTCAAAACAACCCTACCAATGGGTGATAAGCCCGCTAAAATCAGCATGGCTGAACTACGGCGCAACCAATTTTATGAGGATGTCGAAATTGGTTATACCTTGAGCGACATCGTCGACAGCTCTGGACAGCCTCTAGAGCACGTGATTTCTGGTGCGCAAATGCGTATTGATTTGCCTCAGGCGATCGAGAGTGGCGAGTCATTTGAATACAGTTTGAAATACGCTTACAACTTATTGGAAGAAAACGCCGTTGTTGCACGCTCTGGATACGAACACTTTCCAGATGATGCGCGTAAGGGTGGTAATGATATCTTTTTGATGGCTCAATGGTTCCCGCGGGTGGCTGCCTATTCTGACTATGAAGCCTGGCACAACAAAGAATTTCTAGGGCGTGGCGAATTTACGCTGGAGTTCGGTAACTACGATGTGAAAATGACGGTGCCAGCGGATCATATCGTCGCCTCGACCGGTACTCTGGAAAACGCGAATGAGGTATTAACGGCCACTCAGAGACAACGACTTGAAAGTGCCAAGGACTCTAAACGCCCTGTATTTATTGTGACCGCAGCCGAAGCATTGGCTAACGAGGCACAAGGCACAAAGCAAACCAAGACTTGGCATTTCAATGCCATTAACGTAAGGGACTTTGCGTGGTCGTCTTCGCGTAAGTTCATGTGGGATGCTAAGGGATATACCCAAGAAGGCGCAGCTCAAGAGTTGGTCATGGCCATGTCTTATTTTCCCAAAGAGGGCGGTGAGCTGTGGGAAAAATACTCTACCGAATCTGTTATTCATGCGATGGATGTGTATTCTCGCTACACCTTTGATTACCCGTACCCAGTTTCAATCAGCGTGAACGGTCCAGTCGGGGGAATGGAATATCCAATGATTACCTTTAATGGTCCCCGAACTAAATTACAGAAGGACGGCTCGCGCACGTATACATTGGCTGAAAAACGTTTCTTACTGGGTGTCGTCATTCATGAAGTAGGCCACAACTACTTCCCGATGATCGTCAACTCAGACGAGCGCCAATGGACTTGGATGGACGAAGGCCTTAATAGCTTTCTAGACGGCGTCGCAGGCCGTGAATGGGACCCGGATATTCCGTGGGGTGTTGAACCGCGAGACATTGTTTCTTATATGAAATCTAATGTTCAAGTTCCCATCATGACTCAATCTGATAGCGTGTTTAAGCTGGGTCCAAATGCCTATGGTAAACCCGCGGCCGCTCTAAATATTTTGCGTGAAGTCATTTTGGGGCGCGAACTATTTGATTTTGCATTTCGAGAATACTCCACTCGTTGGGAGAACAAACGACCAACACCTTCTGACTTTTTTCGCACCATGGAAGAAGCGTCCGGCGTGGACTTAGATTGGTTCTGGCGCGGTTGGTTTTACACCACCGACCACGTGGATATCTCCATCGACAAAGTCTACAAATTGCAGCTCGATACCCTAGACCCCGATGTCGACATGGCGCGTCGTCGCGCAGAAGAAGCGCGCGAACCCAAACCCTTATTCGAACAACGAAACGAAGCCGAGGGCGCTAAGTTATGGATCGATCTAAATAAGGATGTCTCCGACTTTTACGATAAGCATGATCGATTTACACCAACCAACAAAGAGCGCAACAAATACCGTCAAATGCTAGAGGACTTAAACCCTCGAGAACGGGAAGCTCTTGAGCGCGCGGTAAAAGAAGACAAAAATTACTACGTGATGAATTTCTCGAATAAGGGCGGCTTGGTCATGCCGATATTACTGGATCTGACCTATACCAACGGCAAAACCGAGCAATTGGTATTGCCGGCTGAAATATGGCGGCGCACTCCGAAAATGGTCAGTAAGTTACTAATTACCGATAAAGGTAAAAAGCTTGAATCCGTGGTGGTTGACGCAAATTGGGAAACCGCCGATGTCGACGTCGAAAATAATCATTATCCGCGCCGTATAGTGCCATCTCGAATCGAAGCGTATAAGAAGGAGAAAAGTAAAAGGCCGGTCAGTCGTGACATCATGCATGACATCAAAACCAAGGTTAAAGAGCCTAAAAAGAAACCTCATAAAAAGTGATTAGCAAACTGATACTAGTGGGCACACTGGTGTTTGGCAGCTTGCTAAACACCAGTCTTGCGCATCAGCAAAAAGAAGCGTACATCAGCCTGTTATTCAATGAACGTACCGGTAACATAGAGGTGAGCCATCGGTTTTTATTGCACGACGCTGAGCACGGACTCGGGCAAATTCTTGACGGTGCAGGCGATTTAAGCATAGACGAAACCACCCAAAAGAGGTTCTTCACCTACGTTCAAAATCATTTTTTGATGGCCAATTCGGATGAGCAGCGAATGACCTTATCACCCGTAGGCTATGAAGTTGAAGGCAAATATTTTTGGGTGTATCAGGAAATGCCGATTCCCACCACTAAAGCGCTAAATTTAAAGCACTCGGCGTTACATGAACTGTGGCCATCTCAAACCAATCACATCAATGTCGAAAAAGATGGTTGGGTCAAGTCTGTAAGATTGCAAAAGAGCGACAGTTCCAAATGGCATACCATTAGGCTAGACACGCTGCCGTGACAATTTTATTAGTGCGTCATGGGGAAACCGTCGACAACGCCAGTGGGACGTTTCAAACGCCGAGTTCTGAGCTTTCGAACAATGGTCATTCACAAGCGGTTCGTCTATCTGAACGTTTAGTTGACCGCGATATCAGCGATATAATTTGCAGCGACTATCTGCGTACTCGTCAAACCGCGAACCATACCGCAGAAAAATTAGGCCTTGAACCAATCCTGACTGAGCTTTTACGAGAACGAAATTTCGGAGAAATTCGTGGTCAAGCCTATGCGGACTTAAGCTTTGACCCATTCGCGCTAAATTATCACCCTAAAAACGGTGAAAGTTGGGAGCACTTCGACGCGCGAGTAGCGCGGGCATGGTCGCTAATTAATTCCGTGTCCGAACGCGCTTTAGGAGACGTGCTGGTGATTACACACGGCTTCGTTTGTCGCTCGATAGTGGCGAACCATACAGCGCTCGAACCCAGCATTAAGTTGCCAAGGCGATGGGCTAATACTTCACTTACCGAAATACAACCCACCCCCCCTTGGAACGTGATTACACTTAATTGCGATAAACACTTGGAGAGCGACGTAGACGGCGCGAGTTCCGAGTCAGGGCAAGCTTAAGAGCGCTCTAAACTCGAGATGGCTACCCCAAACTCTCAATGCATATCATGACCTTGGTTTAAAGGCTTTACCTCTGACTGGCGATATCTATCGAACAAATCTACGGGCTTACCGCGTTCGTAGTGACTGCCCAAGGCAAGGCCTATAAGTGACCAAATTGCACTTATCCCAGCGCCAATAATCGCGATCAACGCTAATCCCAAACCAAGGCCTTCTGACAATAAAGCGAACAAGGAGCCGCTGACGGCGTCTCCCCCCCGATAAACAACGATGTCGATAACAGGTTTGCTTTTGTAGCGTTGTTCTTGGCTGACCTGACTGAACAGCATCTCCCGAGCTGGCCGAGTAACGGCGTAGTTACCCGCTCTTCGAACAACTTGAATCGCCATAACAATCACCACTAAAGGGGTGAACGCCAAAGCAAGCATCCCTATTACCAATAGCACTGGCATGATTGCTAAGGCTACCGGCATGCCGAGCTTGGTAACCAATCGACCGGTTAAAAAGAACGCCATTGCAAAGGTCAAACTATTCACCAGCCAATCGATTATCGCCAGTATTCTTGCGCGCTCGGGTCGAGTGAATTCGGCAAGTAGATTTTTCTGCTCAAAATAAACGAATGACCCGATAAACACATACAACAAAATGAAGACACTTATAAAGACTAAGTAACGATTACTCAGTACGTCCTTAAATCCGGCATACCAATTTCCACCAACGATCGATTCTCGAAGTTCCTGCGCATTACTGGTATTAGCGAGATCTCGATGTTTAAGATAATCCAAATAAAACGTGAGCGGCACGACCAAACACAAACCGCATGCTGCGACCAACATGAGCAAATCCAAACCCAGACTTTCTGAGAATAATGCTGGAATAAGAGGCCCGACGATTGCTCCAGCACTGCCTCCCGCTGAGATGATCGCAAACAATCGTTTACCTTGTTCTTTATCAAACGTGTCAGACATCAAACTCCAAAACACCGATACGTGAAACAAGCTAAACGCGCTCACCCAGAGGTAGAATGCCTTCTCAATAACTACTGGTTCTGCAAATAAAGGAGTAAGAAAATAGAATGCGACAAAACTGCTGGCAAATATGAGGTAAACCAAAGGAACCACGGTTTTAAAACGTACGCGCGACACGAGTACACCATAAAGAGAAACAATCCCAGCGCTTATGAAGAATTGAAGATTCCAAAGGAAACTTACCTCACTGTCACTCCAGTCACTCGCCATGGCGTCTCGCACAGGTCGCAATATGAAGTACGATGACATCAGAATGAATATCATCGCAAAAGCAGTCAGTGTTGCTCTGAACTCTTGGGTCTTAATGTTCGATGTCATCTCGAGCAATCGACTGATAAAGGTTCTGTTTTTAGCGAGCATGGTTTTATTTGATTAAGCTTTCAAGCAATGAGAGTAGAGCGTCTTTATCTAAGCTGTGCTCATGCCCTTGATTAAGTTCTACCACCTTCCGTAACGCGGCTCTGAGAGTAAAATCTGTTTCTCTTTGAACCGGGGTTACGAGATATCGCGGCTTTGGGTTTTGTGCAGTCAGAGCGTGTACCACCGCCTCGGCAACCACAATAGGGTCTTTGTGACGAGATCGGTCGGCCAAGGTGAAATTGGCCATTGCTTGGTACTCTTGTTCGTAAAGAGTAGGCTTGTCCTCTTTCTCCACACGAGCCAAACGTTTCTGCATATTTTCCATTATGTTGGAATTGAAATTGCCGGGCTCAACAATACTGACCCGAACATCGAACTTATGCAACTCGGCGGCCAGGGCATCGGTAAAAGCCTCCATGGCATGCTTGCTGATACTGTATGGGCCAAACATTGAGCCAGACACGATGCCCGAGACCGACCCAGTTGAGGTGATTCGACCTTTGCTTTGAATGATCAACGGCGCGAATGCTTTAGTGACTCGATAAGGACCAAATAGGTTAACGTCCAGCATAAACTCAAGCTCGCCTTCACTGACTTCAATCATAGGAGCGTGAAAAAACACACCCGCATTGTTGACCAACCCGTATAAGCCACGCCCTTGCTCAGTAATGAGAGTAACCGCCGCGTCGATTTCGTCAGGTTTGGTAACGTCCAAGCGCACTCCCAGCATATTTTTGATCGCGCTGAGTTCCTTGATGTCCTGGGCCTTTCGAGCGCCTGCGTAGACAAAAGCACCGCGATTCGCAAGTGTTTCAGCGATGCTTCGACCAATGCCGCTACTCGCACCGGTCACCAGTATTGCCTTTCCTTCTAGGTCTACATCGTTTGCCTTGGCAGTCGTAAGACTGACAATAAGAAATGAAAAAAGAATTAGATACTTCATAAATTGTTTACAGGGTTGATTGATGAATCAGCGGAATTTAGTCGCAACGTCCTTGTGTTTGACAATTAGTAGACCAACTGGCGATGAAGATCGCCGTGATCTCCACCTTCCTAGTTTCAGCCGTTCGTCTACCTCGCGAGCTTACTCGACATAGCGGTTGCTTATTTGGTCGATAAATTGTTGTTCAGTTGTAACTTATAGGTATAGTCAATTGTTGGCTTGCCCTCTTTAGTATTAAACACCCTATGAAACAGAAGTTCCTCTCTCTCTCTATTCCTTTTTTGGCGTATACTAGATTGGCCACTATTAGCTTTCCGAAATTCGGCAATTCAAAACTTGGTTTAATGGCGTTTTGGGTTGCGGTCTTTATTATTAATGCTGGGCCGCACTGGGAAGTGTATGTATCAAATAGAGAACTGATTGAAACCGCGGGCATGCTCACCGCGCTGCAGATGTTTGTCGCCTTATTTGCCATCACCGTGCTCGCGCCAAAATTTCTCGACACCGGCAGGACTCTACAATTTTGTGGATGGGTCTTTGTATTGATCATTATCGCGTCGAACATCAATATTGTGATTCGTTTTTATTATCTAGAACCCTTATACCCTCTTAGCTATAAGGGCTTCCTAAGTATGTTTGGCGAGATGACGTTTCTTGAACGAATTGATCCGCGTTGGACCATGCGATACATCATTTTCTCCAAGGTTCCGAACCTTGGATTCCCAACTGTCTTGATTTTGGCGTATAGTTTTTATCAAAAACAACAATCTCTTTTGCGCTTAAAGGAACAAAAACGGACGGCTGAGTTAGATGCACTTAAGAACCAGTTAAATCCTCACTTCATTTTTAATACTCTCAATAATATTTACGCCCTAGCACTGAAAAAATCAGATCGAACGGCGGATGCTATCGAAAAACTGTCTGGAATATTGGATTACGTGGTTTACCGTTGTACTGACAAATATGTGCCCTTAGAGGCTGAAACAAAATTGATCGAAGATTACATCGCCCTGGAAAAAATACGTTATGGGAAACGGCTACACGTATCGTTTGATAATCAAGTATCTACACCTGAAAAAATAGCGCCGTTGATTCTTCTCACATTATTAGAAAACGCGTTCAAGCACGGAACCCAAGAAGAACTTAATCAGGCAACCGTCGCCATAGAGCTGAAAACTATCAACGGCGGGATCGATATTCGAGTTCATAACTCTAAACCGAAATCGGCGCCAATTAAGAAAGCCGAAGACAAAGTAGGGCTCAAGAATTTACGCAAACAATTAGCCTTGTTGTACCCCGATTCACATCGCTTTGAAGTAATCGATAACACAGACAACTATGTCGCCAAACTCTTTCTGGAATCGATATGAATGAAGTTAATTGTCTAATTGTCGATGACGAAGAGCTTGCCCGCGAGCTCATCGAAGCTCACATCGCTCAACTCGATGGATTTAAGGTGATTGCTTCATGCGCCAGTGCAATTGAAGCGAGTACGGTACTTAAAATTCACCAAATAGACTTAATGTTTTTGGATATTGAAATGCCGGTGCTTAAGGGTACGGACTTTTATAAAAACCTACTGGATAAGCCCAAGGTTATTTTTACCACTGCCTATCGAGACTATGCAATCGATGGCTTCGAACTTGATGCTGTCGATTACCTGCTAAAACCCATCGTGTTTGCACGCTTCTTTCAAGCGGTGGAGCGTTATATGTTGACTCGACAAGCAGCGATCAAACCGTCGGGGGAGCGAGACAAAGGCCAGACAAACTTAAAATCAGAAACTCTAATCAAACCTCACATTTTCGTCCGCAAAGACCGTAAACAGGTAAAGATAGAACTGGATCATATTGTGTATGTCCAAGGCCTAAAAGATTACGTAAAGGTCTTTCTCGATAATGGGTCACACATAATTAAGCAAGGTATTGGAGCCTTCGAACAGCGTTTGGGGAATGGTTTCTTGCGAACACATCGATCATTTATCGTGAATCGAGCCAAAGTAACGGCTCTGACAAAACATGATGTTGAGCTCGGCGAAATAGAGATTCCGATCGGAGAGAACTACAAACCGGATGTGATCGAAGCGTTCGAAACCTAATTCACTCTTTTTGGAGCTTAGCGCGATGCACGTGTCTAGACGTTTAAAAACCTGGGATTATTGCCACATTTGCCCAGCCGATTTAGGATATGCCAACGCCTATATCGAGAGAAAACCATTTTTTCACCACTTTTGTATTACTAAAAAGCAAGAAATTTAAACATTACCATTTTCGGCGTCGCCTTTAAATTATGACAAAAGACAATTAAATAGCCCAGTTGTCCGTTCATTGCGATCTTTTAATGGGTAAATGCTGCTTAAGGTTTGTGAAAACCGAATTACCTTGGTTTTAGGTTTAATGCAGCGATTTTATTTGTTTCTACAATCCTCCTTAGTTGAGTTATTAGTCCTGGAAATACACAAAAGAGATTTTGCTTTTTTGTAGACGCCACGAATAGCTTAACGCCCCGAAACTTATTCAACGAGGAAATAGAAATGAACCCTACTAAACATTTACCTAACACTCTGATATCAAGCTGTATTGCGGCAACCATGGCGTTTTCTAGCCTTAGCTTTGCTCAGCCTGACGATTCAAAACTGAAAACCTACACTGACCCGATCTCTGGCGAATTAAAAGTTGCACCCAAATTACTTTCTCAAATGAGCGAAGCCGAAAAAGCGATTCTAACCACCGAGGAAAAACAAATTCTCAAAAAAATAGAAGCTCAAATAATGAAAGAAGAACAGCAGCGCAAAAAGCACCTCTCCGATAAGTAGTCTTCGGTTTTAAATCGTTAAAGGCGTTGTTCTCAAATTTGACCTCAAATTACGAGAGCATCGCCGTATTATTTGGAGTACGCTAAGCTTAATCAATAGCTCGAGAGGCAAAGGCTCTATGAATGTCATTCTCTATGGGTATAAGTTCAGCGTTTATACGTGGATTGCCCGCGCAACCTTAGCCGAAAAAGGGGTGCCGTACGAGTATTCCGAGATTAATCCGTTTGCACCCACCTTCGACGATGCTTACTTGCAACTTCACCCTTTCAAGAGAGTACCGGTTCTTAAACACGACGACTTTACCTTATACGAAACCTCAGCCATCACACGCTATATAGATAGGGCTTTTGCTGGTCCACCACTGCAACCTAATAACGCTCGTGAACTTGGGCGGATGACGCAAATCGTATCAATCATTGACGCCTACGCATTCCAACCGATGATGCGCCAAGCGTTTACTAATCGTGTCGTGTGTGAAAAGTTTGATTTAGCCCCCGATGAGGATATTTTCGCCGCGGCCATGGTCGAGTCAAAAGCGGTTCTTACTGCAATTAACCACCTTTGCGGTAGCGCTGAGTTTTTATGCGGCAAAGATTTGTCGCTTGCCGATCTTCAATTGGCCCCAGTGATTGATTATTTTCAGATGTTTGACGAAGGCAGTAGCCTGCTCAGCGAATTTGACAAGCTTGTCAACTGGTATCACGAAATCCGAGTTCGGCCGAGCATCGAATCTACTCGGCCTCAATTTTGACTCAGTGCAGAAATTCAGCCATATCGCTATGGTCATTGGTTTAATTAGGTATTCGATAAAAATAGAGGCACGATGCAACTACCAACGCCAACAAGGCCACCACATCGGCAACAACTACCTTTTGCAGCGCGGCATTTGCCCCGCCAACGGTAAAGGTGAGATAAAAGAACGACAACACGCTAACAAAACCAGCGATCAAGGCTAATAACTGCAACTGTGGCTGAAACGCTGCGTAGGCAATAAAGGCACCTAAAAGGCCAAACAGGACGGCGCGGTGACGCATTAATATTTCTAAGTTGGGGTCATCGATATTGATGCCATAGAGTGACGAGAGTTTGCTTGCCCCAACAAAACCGCCAATGGGCAACAAGTGAATGATCGCTACCAATAATAGCGACGCTGTCATTATACGCTCTAACATTTGCACCTTCTTGGTATAAAACAAGATGTGTCAGACTACTCTAAGAAAACTGAGCTGGTCAACTACCTCTGGGGTAATGAACTGGGCATGAGTTCTCGCTATATAAAATCGAAGTGCAACTTTAATTGCTTGACGAAGCTAGTCTTGCGCTTATTTTCAGGCGTCGCGTAAATACTAAGAACGGTCTCTCTTAATAACCCCTTATCTTGCGGCTTAGCGTTGTTATACAACTTATGTAAAAACCAATTAGCACGGTCATTGGTTTCTTTACTATTTAACTTAATCAAACTATTAACCGCCCGTTCAACCAAGGCGGTTGTTTTAAGCGTGTGCTTAGGCACGGCATTACAAATGGCCATCAATGTACTTGGATGAACCTGATGTTGCCCTGCTAAGCTGATGGCGTCGTCCAAAATATTGTGGCGCAAATAGACGGCGATCAGATTCTCAACTCGTTGGCGACTACGGGGCGTGTTTTGTCGAGGTTCAATCTTTGCATGCAGATACCGTATACCTTGTTGCAAGTAGGCACGCTCTTGATGAATTTTTTCAGCCGTTTGATATACGCTCCATAGATCATTGGGTTCTTCACTTTCTTCAAACCTCGCCCATTGGACCCCCAAGGCTTTGTCAAATTCACCAGTTGCCAACCACAGCTCTATTTGATGGGTTTCGATATTCAACACATCATGACTGCTCAAGGTTTGCACCTGAGCCGCGTATTCTAACCATTTAGCCGCTTCATCGATGCGTTGGTAGTCTACGCATTTTCGAACCAGTTTTAAGCAGCGATCTGTGTCCACCGCCGCTTTCGCCATAATCTCTAATTCACGACTTCGATTATTCAGAAGTCGTGCATCTTCAAGCAACAAACCTTCCAATCTCGCGTAAAGCTCAGTATGACCATGCAAGGTCTTGTCAGGCGGCGACATCTTAGTCCACGCATTCGATATTGCGATCAGTATCTTATCGCTTTCATCGTTGCTGATTATGTCGATCACACCATTTGGAAGATCCAAAATTTCGTAATTGTATTTTTCGTCTAGCAGAAGGTCGCTTAATAAAATAACCCGCTCTTTCCCTTGCCACTCATGTGACGCCAGTATTTCCTGAAACCATTTCACAAGTTGCACTTGTAAATCGCTTCGATGGCCCGCTCGATCTTCGATGGACTCTAAGGTTTTTTCCAATCGCTCAATTGCGTAAATCACTAATTTAATCGCGCTTTGAGCACTCAGAGACAAAATTGCTTGCTCTAAAATTTTGAGCGCCAGAAGGGCGTCGGTAAAGTACTGTGCAACCTCTTGAGGTCGCCATAAGCCCGAGGGTTTATAGGGAATCGCTTGGGTAATCCGTTTGCGCAAATCTTTGCCAGAGAGATTACCTCCGGCTATTTCAGCACGCAATAGCCAATGATCGTACCGAGGCCGATCACGCTTAATTAACGAATGAAGCTCCTCGACCAATTGCGGCTTGGTGAAGGTGTTTAGATAAAGTAAAACTGGGTCGACATCACCTGCTTCAGATACTTCTATGTTGGTCTGGGTTTGATAGTAGTAGGCTAGGCTGACGGCGGCACAGTGCTTACAAAAGTCGAAATTATCAGAAGCGGGGCAGTCGCAAGAACCGTCAAACACCTTTGCAGTGTGATTTAAGATAACCTGGTATCGCCGCTGCCCATCGACGTAAGCGCTTATCTGGCTCGAATCAATCGTGAGCTGTTGAACTCGACCTTCATTGTAATAATCTAAACCACGTTGATAGGCCGCCTCTCCAGCCAATGTTTTGATGACTGATTCAGAGAGACTCTTCATTATTTAGCAATTTCTAAATTGATTGATTAGGTCTCGCGTTTCTAAAGCAGCCTTACGTGAGGCAATAGCGAAATGTTCATCGCTGCCAGCGTAGATGATACCGCGTGAACTATTGATCATCAGTCCTTTACCACACTTAGTTTTACCGGCTTTTACCAGAGCTTCGACATCACCCCCTTGCGCGCCAACACCCGGCACTAAAAACGGCATGTCGCCAGTGATCTCACGTAAGCGAGACATTTGCTCAGGCCACGTTGCGCCGACCACAATGCAACAGTTATTGTTGCTATTCCAGGTTTGGCTGATCATGCTAGCAACCCGTTCATAGATCGCTTGGCCATCTACTTCCAAATCTTGAATATCACCGGCACCAGGATTTGAGGTTCGGCACAGTAAAATAGTACCTCGGTCTGCTCGGTCCAAAAAGGGCTGCGCAGAATCTTGCCCCATATAGGGGTTAACGGTGACCGCATCGGCCTTGTAGCGATCAAAAGCTTCAATCGCGTACATTTGTGCGGTACTGCCAATATCGCCTCGCTTTGAATCCAAAATTATTGGAATATGTGGGTAAGTTTCGCGTATGTAATTGAGTGTTTTCTCAAGCTGATCTTCTGCTTGCAGCCCAGCAAAATAAGCTATCTGCGGTTTATATGCGCACACCAAATCGTGTGTCGCATCAACAATTGCCTTGCAAAACTCGAATATAGGTTCTGGTAAGGTTTTTAAATGTTCCGGTATTCTCTGCCAATTAGGGTCTAAACCAACGCATAATAATGAATCGTTAGATGACCAACACTGTTCAAGTTTTTCGATAAAATTCATGTTTCTATTTTACCTTATGCACCTATATTTTTATGCAGTATTAACCGCCTTTACCTGAAAAATTTAGACCGATTCAATTCGCAGAGTTATCTAGAAAACTTGGTCGACAAAATAATCGAAGAAGTGGTCTTAGTAATTCCATCGGTATTTCCGATCAAATCGAGCACTTCATCAAGGTGCTGAGTTGATTCAGCACTGATGATCGCTAACATTTCGTATACTCCATTGACGGCATGCAATGCTTGAACCGCGGATATTTTTTTTAAGGTGCGAACGATGTGAGCCGACAATTTCGGGTTTGCGCTAATCATTACTTGAGCTTGAATTCGCCCTCGTTCGTAGTCTTCGCTGAATTGCACGGTGTAGCCCGTGATCACTCCACGTTTCTCAAGACGTTCAATTCGACTGGTGACCGTTGTTCGTGACATCCCTAGTAGGCGCGCTAAATTGGCAGTGCTTTCTCGAGAATTAGCGCTCAAAAGCGCAATCAATTGTTTATCTTTGCCGTCAATGATCATTTTTGTGAGTCCGGTTTTTGCCTTGGTGTGAGGTTGTTGGAGCCTTAAGTAAGATTAAAAATACGACAGCGCTTATGGTAACTCCAGCAGCCATCCCGCTCAAAGGTATTAAACCTTGGGTAATAAACGGCGCTACCATCGCCGTTCCTGCGGCGGCAGCACCGAGAATGAAGAGTATGAGTAAGGCCGCACCGCGAGAATCGTTGTCGCCCGCCGCCACAACCGCTTGATAAAACCCGGGAGGGCCGCGCAAACCAAGGCCTAAATTCACCGGCGCAAACAACAACCACAACCATCTTGGGTCACCACCACCAAATACGGCAAACAGAAAAATCGTTGTGCAGCCAAGGGCGGTTAAACTCGAACCGAGTAGAATCATAAACTCACCTCCATATCGAGCTACTAAGCGATCGCTGATATTAGCGCTGATAATAAACAGGCTAATGCCGATTAGTTGCATTGTTACAAAGGTTGTTAAATCGCCCCCTAAACTGGTGGTTATTACGGTCGGCGCACCAAATACAAAGATTAATAAACCACCAAGAGTGCAGGCATGACTGAGGCTTTGACGCATGAATTCTCGATTTAAGAATAGCGATAAATAACTGGCGCGAGATTTCAGTGAGCGTTTACCGGGGCTTACGAAATTGACGCTCAGAAGTGAAATAGCGACGGACAATATTAGAGCCAGAGCGGCAGTGATCAAAAATGACGCTTTCCAATCGGCAAAAGTCAGTAGCCATGCACCCACTACGGGCGCGAATGCAGGAGTGAGCGATTCAATACTGCCCATCAAGCCGATGGCTTTAAGCGCTCCTCGTTGGTCGAACAGCGTACGAATCATACCTGGTGCGAACACCGCTGGGGCCGATGATGCTAAGCCTTGAAAAAACCGCACCACAATTAGCTGGTTGATTGTTTGCGACTGAGCGGCAAGGTAAGAAAGTACCGCATATAACACTAATGCGCCCACAAGCAGGCTACGCTGATCAAAACGAGCGCCTAATTCTCCGAATACAAGTAAGCCAATAGCTGTGCCGACAGCGAAGGTGGCGAGCACCAGTTGAGCCTGCTCCAAGCTTCCGTCGATGGCGCTCGGTAGGCTAGGAATTACAGGAAGTACTAAATCAATACCGGCGAGTCCGAGTATGGTGCCACAAACTAATATCGCAAAGGTAAAGCGTATCTGAGTTTTAGAGCGGGGCATCGCCAAGCTAAATGAGTAAATAAGGTAAGATATAAAATGTCATAATGTCTTAAATATCGTCAATTTGTTCAATTATATCGTAAATAATAACTTTTTTGACACTACAAATTAACCTATAAGACCAATAAGCTTAGAGCAACTTTAACTGCCCTAATTTTGCTGCTTTGCACCGTTCAAAGCAGCATTTGACCGCGATACCTCTGAACACTCACTTAATTTCAGCGTGACTACTTAAGGAACCTCTATGAAAAACATACTGCTTTTAGGCTCGGGTAAAATAGGCGCCACTATTACTGAATTACTCACTACCTGTGGTGACTATCATGTCACTGTTGCCGATATGAATAGTGACAATTTAGCTCGACTAGGTAGTCACAAAAACCTCGCGACCTTAGTGTTAGACGTCACCAATAAAAGCGAACTAGACAAGGCTCTTGAGGGCAAATTTGCGGCGCTAAGTGCATGCCCATTCGATATAACGAAATACGTAGCGCAAGCATCGGCCGCCGTTGGAGTGCATTATTTCGACCTGACAGAAGATGTGGCTTGTACCAATTTAGTTAAAGAATTAGCCAAAGATTCTAAAGCAGCCTTGATGCCCCAATGCGGTTTAGCCCCAGGTTTCATCACCATCGCCGCTTACGATTTAGCCAAACAATTTGATGAATTACATAACGTGCATATGCGCGTTGGAGCATTGCCGAAGTATCCATCGAACGGATTAAAGTATAATTTGACTTGGTCTACCGATGGCCTCATCAATGAGTATTGCAATCCATGCGAGGCGATTGTCGAGGGTAAACTCACAAAAGTTCCTCCGCTAGAGGAATTAGAAAGCTTTTCACTTGATGGTATTTCATACGAAGCGTTTAACACCTCAGGCGGTCTTGGGACTTTATGCGACACCCTTGATGGCAAGGTCAGAAATTTGAATTACCGTACGGTTAGATACCCCGGACATCGTGACATTATGAAGATGCTCCTGCAAGACTTGCGCTTGGTGGATAACCGCCCGCTTCTTAAAGAGATTTTTGAAAAATCACTTCCTTTAACTTATCAAGACGTGGTGCTGGTTTTTATTAGCGTCAGCGGTATTAAGAATGGCCAGTTAGTCCAAGAAAGCTATGCCAATAAAGTCTACAACGCGAACATCAATGGCAAGATATGGAGCGCAATACAGCTCACAACAGCGTCTGGAATCTGTGCTGTGCTAGACTTGATGGCTGAAGGTAAGCTTCCACAACAAGGTTTTGTCAAACAAGAAGACGTTCTATTCGACGATTTCATCAATAATCGCTTTGGCCGGTATTACCAAAGCGAAGCCGAGAAGCTGGCCACTGCTTAATCTTTATAGCAATCACGTAGCTAGTCATCTATTGGCGTTTATATGAAAGTTGTCGATGTATTAGACTTATTGAACAACTCATCCCAAGGAGAGTTTCAACAGGTCCTCGCTTTTAACGAGTCCTCACTGGGTGCGGTGGACATTCAGGGTGACTCTCCGGTCTGGGAAATGCATCCGGATACTGATGAACTATTTTATATACTCGAGGGTGAGCTCAGGTTGGAGTTACTAAGCGCTTCTGGAAGTGAGTTCTACTCCGCCATTGCACATCAGGCTATGGTGATACCCAGTGGCCACTGGCATAAATTTAGCGCCCCTAACGGAGCAAAGTTTATCTTTCTAACACCCGGTCAGTCATTACATTCTGAGAAGACTGACCCCCGCGCTTAATCGTAAATGCAGCTGTTACTTCTGAGGCCTTACTTCAGGAGTTGCAACCGGCATCGGTGTTACGTTGACCAACGGCCATATTAGTTGTTCTGCTACCGTCGTTTCAGGCAGGTTTTCGACGCCGATTTCGTCAGGGTAACGCCGAGTTATCTTAGCGGTACCAAACAAAACGTCCCAAAAGAACAGTAGGTTTCCAAAGTTACCCTTGTAATTAGTCACGCCGTCACTAACATGTTTCCCATGATGTGCGCTGTGCGTAGCAGGGGTGGAAATCGTACGTTCAACTACCCACATAATTGGCGACAGCCATTTTATTTTATAAAGCGGCGCGTCCCATCGAACATCGCTGTGAGCGCCATATATTACCGTCATTTTGATTACGATATAGACCGCGTAAACCCAAGCACCGCCTAGATAAATCAGCGCACCCGAAAACCATAGTCCAGGCATTAAAAAGTAGTAAAAGATATTATTACGGTAAACGATTCTAATCGATAGATAATTGGCATTGTGATGTGGGCGATGTAATTTATATAACCACGGCACCATGTGTGAAATTCGATGCCACCAATATTGAGTCATATCATCAAACACTAGAAACAACGCGAATACACTCAGAAAGTGCCAGCTTTTCAGTACGTCTTGCGATTCGGGTGCCATCAAGGAGGCAATGGTAAACCCCCCAAGAAGAACAAGAGGCTGAGTGACCACCGTCAGCATCAATGTGCCTACAATCTCGACCACCGCATCACCGCGCGTTGATTTTGGTTTAGAAAAAAACTTTGTAAAGATAATTTCTAGAACCACAAATCCAAAAAAGACCAGCAAAATAGCAATAATTTCAGGTTTCATGCGAATCTACCCTTTAGGTTTCTGATGATGATGAGTAAATCTTAGCAATTGAGATTGAATTAGAATGATAAATATTTTACATTTTAACTGTTTTGCTCAATCTACTAAAAATCAGCTCGCCTGCGTTTCAAGAACTTCTACCCGAACGCGTACTCGAAGAACTCATCGATGCTTCGGTATTAATGAAGTATTCAGATGGCCAATTAATTCAAACTCGCGGGGCAATAAAACCTGGTTTATCCATTGTACGCAACGGAGCAGCACACGTTGGAGTCAACGGCATAGATGGCACCTTTGTTATGGTTGCTGCACTGGGTCCAGGTGAGTGTTTTGGCGAATTTACACTGTTTACTGAATTGCCGAGAACCCACGATATCTCATCGATCGGCGAATCTGAAATTTATCAGCTCTCTAAAACGAAATTCAATCTATTGTATGACCGAGAGCCGAGTATTTCTCGTGCCCTGCTCAAAACCACACTAATGCGTACTCATCTGCTATTGGAAATGCTCGACGCAATTCGTCGCTTACCTCTGTTAGAACGCACCGCGAAAATTCTGTTATCGATGTCATTCACGCTGGGAGGCTCGAATGTTTTGCAAGGCCGCCAAGACGAGCTCGCTTTTACCCTTGGCGTTACCCGAGTCTCTCTGGGAAAGGCCTTGAAACAATTGAGCCATCTCGGACTGATCGAAATAGGCTACGGAAAAATAACCATTCCAAGCCAAACGGCCATGATGGACTGGGTCGATATGAACTGCGGCACCAGTATTTAGTTGTTGCCCAGTAGTCGTAAATCCACGCCACTGGGCTTTTGAAAAACTCGCAAATCAAACTCCGATATCACGGCAAACAAATGATCAAAAATGTCCGCCTGAATGGCTTCGTAATTTGCCCAGTTCTTGTCCGAACTAAAGGCATATACCTCTATCGGTAAACCAGCATCGGTCGGTGCTAGTTGGCGAGCGAGAATGGTTAAATCTTGATTAATGCTCGGGTGATGCTTTAGATAAGCAAGAACATATGCCCTGAAAGTGCCAATATTGGTCAGGCGTCGACCGTTTACACTCGACTCAGTGTGAGATCCAGTTTGCTCATTGTGCGCTTGGACCTCCGCTTGTTTACCTTCTAAGTACTCTTTGATGTAATCAATTTTGCGATAACGACTGAGGGCTTCATCGTCACAAAACTGTATCGAATTAACATCAACGTATATCGACCGCTTAATTCTCCGACCTTGTGATTCCGCCATACCGCGCCAATTCTTAAACGAATCGTTAATTAAACTTTGCGTCGGCACCGTGGTGATGGTGTTATCGAAATTTCTCACCTTCACCGTAGTTAATGCTATCTCTAGAACATCGCCGCTGGCCTCATGCTGAGGAATATCGACCCAGTCACCTATCGCGACCATGCGATTAGAACTCAATTGTAAGCCCGCAACAAAACCAAGAATTGGGTCTTTGAACACCAACATCAATACCGCGGTCATCGCACCTAAGCCTGCGAAAAGATTGAGTGGTGACTCCCCAATAATCAAGCTGGCTATGACGATAATGGCAAACAGATAAGTAAGCAATTTGGCTATCTGAGCGAAACTTTTAATCGGCACTCTTCGTGATATAGAGAACGAGTGATAGATCTCTAATAGAGAATTAATAAAGGAATCAATAATTAGGGCTACGATCACGACAATGTAAATTGCCGCGACCGTGGTAATGATATTGCTTAACCATTGATAATCCGCTAAGGTTTGAGGCGTTAGCTTATAAACCAAATAAGCAGGCACTAAATAAGCCACGCGGCTGAACACCTTGTGCTTAATCAAGACATCATCAAGATCGGATTTAGTCTTTGAAATGAGTTTATTAATCGAGCGAATTAATACCTTTTTTACTAAGTAAAACGAAGCGATAGCGAGAATGAAAATTAGCGCTAAGGCGACGCCAGTAGCGACAAGCATTTCATAACCTGCAATGCCTGGGACTTTAACCACCCATTGGTGAATAAACGTAATCATATTGGTGTTCACTTAAACAGTTAAGATTGTATTTTTTGCTTCGATACCCAATCGAAAAAGCGACTGAGCTGATTGTTCTGCATTAGCTTATCGAAGCTGCTTAATTCTTTTGCCAGGGTCATTTCATCAAAGCGCCGATGAATACCACTATGACAAGTTCGACAAATCATAAGACCGGCTTGTAATTCAGTTTTACTAAAGTGCTTTCTAAAATGGGTGCGCCTGTGCATCTTACGTGGTATCAAATGGTGAAACGTCAAGGCCGTTTTTCTCCGACAACAGCAGCACTGGCGATATTTAGCGTGCGCCATTCCCTAGCCAGGGTTTTGTTCCAATAGATCAACATAAGCAACGTCTACTAGCTCGTTTTGCTGAATCTGGAGTTTTTGCATCAATGATCTTGCCTCAGCCTCGCCGTGTTCCAGCGATTCGCCTTCACTCAACACCACCTCTAACTCTATATATTCACCCAGTCTTTCTACCTCGTCAAAATGTACACGAGTACGCCCAACCATGTATAAAGATCGCACCTTTTTAACCACCTGGCGAACCCCATAGGCTTTTTGCAAGACAAGTTTTAAACCCGCTGCGTCATCGGTTTCACTAATATGATAGTCGGACATCTTTGGCCCTTGGGTATTGCTTCGGCGATAAAAAATCAGCATAGCCCGCGAATCTGGAAACTCTCGCAACTTGAGTCGCCCTTCTGGAACTTGAAAAAATGTGTCTTCCTGGACCAAGGTTACTCGCTCATGATCACTCAATTTAGCCGCGAGCTGCCTCTGCCGCGCGAAGTCGCTCGCCTTAGCTTTTATTTCAATATTCCTCGCCATTACAACCTCGAAAATTAAAACCGCAGATGTTTGACCGTTTGCGATCGATTAATTAATTGTTGAAGGCTTTTTATCCCTAAATCAACGTGCATTTCGGCATGGTTTACCGTTGCTATGGCATCACTAACATCAGTCTTGACCCCATCAGGCGTCATTGGTACGTCGCTAACTAGCAGTAAGGCCCCTGCGGAGAATTTATTCTTAAAGGCGGCTGAAAATAAGGTTGCGGTTTCCATATCGATGGCCATTGCACGGGTTCGTTTTAAGTACTTTTTAAACTTATCGTGATGCTCCCAGACCCGACGGTTAGTGGTGTAGACCGTGCCGGTCCAATAGTCTCTCCCGTGGTCACGTATTGTCGTGCTGATGGCTTTTTGAAGTTCAAATGCTGGCAGCGCCGGTACTTCAGCGGGCATATAATCGTTACTCGTACCTTCACCGCGAATCGCGGCGATCGGTAGAATTAGATCCCCAACCGAATTTTTCTTCTTCAAACCACCACATTTTCCCAAAAACATCACCGCTTTAGGTCGAATTGCGCTGAGTAAATCACAGATAGTCGCGGTATTTGGGGAACCCATGCCGAAATTAATCATCGTGATGCCATTCGCCGTAGCACTAGGCATAGGCCGGTCCAGGCCTACTATCTCTACGCCCGCTTGATCGGCAAAAATAGTTAAATAATTAGAGAAATTAGTCAGCAGTATATATTTGCCAAAACCATCCAGCTCCATGCCGGTGTAACGCGGCAGCCAATTATCAACAATTTCCTTTTTTGTTTTCATACCTCATATCATCGCATTAATAAGGTCGTGATTACAAAAAACTCGTACTCAAAAACTTGCCTTTAATACGATCGGATACACGCATTCACCAGCTGCCTACTTTCGGCATCGAAACCCAAGGCTCTTGGGGACTAAGGCTTTCCCCTTTCTGAAGCAATTCAACTGAAATACCATCTGGCGAAATTACGAACGCCATGTGCCCGTCGGCGGGAGGCCGATTGATGGTCACGCCTCGATCCAAAAGACGTTGACAAACTTGGTATATATCGTCGACTTCATAGGCTAAATGCCCGAAATTACGACCCCCGGTATATTCATGCTCATCCCAGTTATACGTCAGTTCTAATTCTGGAGCGTGTTCTTGCTTTGCCCGATCAAGGTCGTGCGGAGCCGCTAAGTAGATTAACGAAAACCGGCCTTCCTCACTATCGTAACGCCGAGTTTGAACCAGACCCAGTTTTTCGCAAAAAAATTCTAAAGCTGCGTCTAAATTACCAACGCGGACCATGGTATGTAAAAATCGTAAACCCATTTTGTTTTAAACCTCAGTTAACCAGTTTGCGACGTCTTGCGCATAATAAGTTAAAATTGCGTTGGCCCCAGCCCGTTTAAAACTAGTCAGGGCTTCTAACACAACCTCTTTCTCATCTAGCCACCCGTTTAATGTGGCGGCCTTGAGCATCGCGTATTCACCACTAACCTGATACACAAAGGTTGGCATCTTAAATTCATCTTTTACTTGCCTAACAATATCGAGATACGGCATACCTGGCTTCACCATCACGTAATCAGCCCCCTCGTCGATATCTAAACGCACCTCATGCAAAGCCTCGTCAGAGTTTGCAGGGTCCATTTGGTACGTGTACTTATTACCCCCCGCTAAATTTCCAGCCGACCCCACTGCATCACGAAACGGGCCGTAAAACGCCGACGCGTACTTAGCCGAATACGCCAATATTTGTGTATTACGAAGGTCATTCATCTCGAGTGCCATTCGAATTTCACCGACCCGGCCGTCCATCATGTCAGACGGAGCGACGATATCGGCACCGGCTTGGGCATGCGAAACCGCCTGTTGAACAAGAACTTCAATGGTTTCGTCATTCATAACGTACCCATCCTCATCGAGTAAGCCATCTTGGCCGTGACTGGTAAATGGATCTAAGGCAACGTCGGAAATAATACCAATATTCGGAACCTCTGCCTTAACTGCGCGCATCGCTCGTTGAGCAAGGCCGTCTGGGTTATAGGCCTGCTCGGCAAGTAGAGATTTCTGGTCATCACTAACAACTGGAAACAGGGCAATTGCAGGTATACCGAGTTGGTCTAAACGTTTAGCTTTGGCGACCAGCAAATCAATGCTCATACGCTCAACACCGGGCATTGACGCTATCGCCTCGGTTTTATTATCTCCTTCAATCACAAACACTGGCAGTATTAGGTCGCTGACCGTGAGGCTATTTTCGCGTACCAAACGGCGTGAAAAATCGTTGGCGCGAGTACGCCGTAGTCGACTACTTGGGAATTGTCTAATCATTGTTCTAGTGTCGCATTTATTTGCGATGAATTCGAGTATCTGTATCCGCAGATTATGACGTAAAAATAAAGATTGAAAACGCCCTAGAGCAAGTATTATCAGAGTTCGCGCACCATGCGTCGCCCTCCTACTCGGGGCATTTGATCCATGATATAAGCCGCACGTTCTTTCAAATACTTAGTGGGCTTTGCTGGGTTTGATCTGGAAGGGGTTGGCAAGCTCGCCGCGATTAGAGCCGATTGTTGGGGTGTCAGATATTTTGCATCAATACCAAAATAGTATTGGCTCGCCGCGCCAACACCAAAAACCGATTTACCAAACTGTGCAAAGTTTATGTAAATTTCCAGTATTCGCTTCTTAGGTACAATCAGTTCCATCCAGATAACGAGCCATGCTTCTATTCCCTTACGGACAAAGCTTCGGCCAGGCCAAAGAAATAGATTCTTAATCGTTTGTTGAGAAATGGTACTGGCGCCGCGCGATTGGCCTTTCTTACGCTCTTCGAGTACTAACTTAATTTGCTTAATATCAAAACCAAAATGGTTTGGAAACTGTTGGTCTTCAGAGGCAATAACAGCATTCGGAAAATACAAGGATACGTCCTCTATATCGACCCATTGGTGTTTGATGTTTGTATTGTGGCTACGCTTATTAAGCTCGATAAAATTGCTGGTTGGCGGGTCATAAATGCGAAGAAGAGCCATAGGCAGTGCCGACAAAAAACACACCAATACCAACAACCTGACACTCCATTTTATGATACTTCGCGACCATGATCGTTGACGCCCGCGTGAAATATGTTCGGGTGTCGCACGGTGGCGCAATCGACGCCTCGATGGCCGCATAAGGTCGCGCATAACTTACATCACAAACGGCGTAACTCGTAAGACTTCGTCGACGGTGGTCAATCCTTGCGAGACCTTTTTCGCGCCACTGTGTCTAAGAGTGAGTAATCCGTCAATTTTCGCTTGCTCTCGCAGTTCTTGCAAGTCGCCGCCAGGTTTCACTAAAGGTTTAATTTCATTGGTCATCTCTAACATTTCATACAAGCCTAACCGACCTAAGAATCCGGATTGGCGACACTCCAAACAACCCACGGGCTTGAATGGAGTGCCAACATCAATATCAGAATTTTGGGCAAACTCAGTCCATTTTTCAGGTTCGATGGTGTCCGGTTCTTTGCAGTAACGACAGAGTGTTCTAACCAGTCTTTGCGCCATTACTCCTAACACGGTGGCGTTAATTAAGTAGGCTGGAACGCCCAACTCTTGCATACGCGTTATCGCTGACGGCGAGTCATTGGTGTGCAAAGTTGACAACACTAAATGGCCTGTTAGCGCGGCTTGAATAGCCATCTCGGCCGTTTCCAGATCCCGAATCTCGCCAATCATGATGATATCGGGGTCTTGCCTCAGCAAAGATTTAACGCCCGCCGAGAAGGTAAGATCAATCGCACTATGAACTTGAATTTGATTAAAGGCTGGCTCAACCATTTCGATTGGGTCTTCGATGGTACATACGTTGACCTCACTGGTAGCGAGGTTTTTTAGAGTTGAATACAAGGTTGTGGTTTTGCCTGAGCCGGTTGGCCCGGTGACCAATATGATGCCGTTAGTGTGCTTAGTTTGGCGGTTCCATATATCGAGTTCGCGATCAGTAAGGCCTAGATCGTTAAATGATCGTTGCAGTACTTCTGGGTCGAAGATCCTCATCACCATTTTCTCTCCCATCGCGGTTGGGACAGTGGAAAGACGTAATTCAATTTCCTTGTTATTTGGGGTACGGGTCTTTAAACGACCGTCCAAGGGTCGCCTCTTTTCTGAGATGTCCATACGGGACAAGGTTTTCAGTCGCCCAACAATCGCGAGCAATACATTTGGCGGAACCTGATAGGCATGATGCAACATACCGTCGATGCGAAAGCGTACTTCTCCACGATCTTTTCGCGGCTCCAAATGAATGTCGCTGGCTCGTTGTTCAAACGCGTATTGAAGCAGCCAATCTACCAATTGAACAATGTGATGATCTTCAGCATCAAGTTGTCCAGTTCGCCCCAAATCGACCAACTGCTCCAGGTTTTGCTGGAGGCTGCCGCTGTCCCGGTTTTCATTGATGCTCGATTTACTGATTGATTTTGCCAGCGTATAAAATTCACTGACGTAACGATCTACTTCTGAGGGGTTGGCAAAAACAATGTCTATTTCTTTACGAAGCAAGCTTTCTAAATCGTCTTTCCAGGAAAGATCTAACGGGTTTTTTACCGCGAGCGTCACTCTGTCCCGAGTAGCTCGAACGGCCAGAAAGCCATGCCGTTTGGCGTATTCTGACGCAATAACTTTGGTCACCGCGGCAATATCGATGTTCAGTGGGTCAATATAAAAATACTCTAGATCAAGCTCCTTGGCGAACCACTCGCACAAGGTTTCCAATGCAATGTTCTTGCCAGTTTCTTGATGCGCGGGCAAACAACGAGCGATACCAACCAATGGATGACTGGGTGTTGATTGGTTATCAAACAAATTGGCATCGATGCGCTTGGCTTCCCTCACTGAAATCATGCCATCTTTAAACATCGCTTTTAAAATCGATTTATGATTTAGTTTCTGAATGCTCATACTGTTTCGACCATCTGATTAGATAAGATGCGTAGTTGTTTGTAGATAGGGCTGTGACGATGGTATGACAGGAAGTGATATCATGCTAGTGAATTTGATGTTAGAACCTTATGTTAAAGCCTATGGAGGTTATCGATGGTCCGAGTGATCATACTGCTGGTTTTTTTGTTTTTGGTCTGGGTATTGTATGGCTCTGGGTTTGAAAAGCCTCGAAAGATACGCATTTGCGTGATCGCTGTAATCTTGTGTGCGATCGGAATATGGTTGGACGGATACGATAAACGCAATATTAGTAATCTGATCGATCTCAATGAAGTGAGTATTTGCGGGCTTAGTGCCGAACACAGTTATCGTTCTAATTTTGATCTTATTGCGTGCGTTAAAAATAGCGCAGCTAAAGGCACCATTACTCGCTTAAACCTGAGGGTTATAGCGACTCAATGTGTAGATCAGCAGTGTAATGAATTACAGGCTGTCGAACGCAACATTTTGGTTAACATTCCACCAAACACCGAAGTAGAGCTAGAGCAAAATTTAAGTTTTGATAAGGTAAATCCTTCGGCCAACAACGTACAGTGGTCAATCGATGTGCTCGAGACCACAGCACATCGGTAAATCAATGAATAAGCGTGTGGTTTTAAGTCGAATCATTCGTGCCATGCTTAGCGTTTTAGCAATCGCCTTTCTGTTTATATTGTTTCGAAGCTTAGGCGGTCCGCCTCTGGCTTCGAGCTCCAACACGGCGTTTGATAACGTGGTTATCGGCCAAACTGCCTTACGCCGATTGGGCCGTCAACGTGTCTGGGTAACACGTTTAAGCGCCTCGCAAGTACGTCAAGCTGATGAACTAAGTTCGTTTGTTATAGACCCTCAATCCGGCTGTGCACCGTCGACCTCGTTGTGCGTTATTGCCGCACAATCATCTCGACCCGGAATTGAAATAGTCTACAGCCACACTATACCGGACAAGTTAGCAAGCAACATTCCTTGGTACGGCGGGTATGTCGATCCCGTTAGTGGCGGTATATTTGATGTTCTAGGCCGTGCTTACAATAGCGTTAAATCGAATGATAAACGTGTAGCACTGGATCTGATTGATCAATACTGAATTATTAACCGAACCAACTTAGAGGCTCTTCGTGAAGCAGCGCAGCTTGCTCTCGCAGGCTTAAAATATGATCTTCCCAACATCGTTGAGTATTAAACCAAGGGAAGGCAATTTTGAATGCAGGGTCGCGCCAGCGTTTCGCCAGCCAACCATAGTAATGGATCAAACGTAGGGTACGAAGCGCTTCGATTAAGTGTAATTCTCGCGCATCAAAGTGGCAAAATTCTGTGTAGCCACTAAGTACTGCGTCTAGACCTGCGGTACGATCAGGCCTGTCGCCCGCCAAGAACATCCAAAGGTCTTGTACCGCAGGAGCCATGCGAGCATCATCAAAATCGACAATATGTGGTCCGGACTCGGTCCACAAAATATTGCTCGGGTGACAGTCTCCGTGGCAACGAATCATTGAGATATCACCCGCTCGCTGATAGCACTGCGCGGATTCTACCAGCAATTGCTCTGTTAACGACTGATATGCCTCTACCAGCTCTGGCGGAATAAAACCATGATCCAGTATATAGTCACGCGCGTCATAGCCAAATGTTTGTATGCTTAATTCCGGTCGATGTTCAAAACCGTGAGCCTGACCAACACGGTGTATGCGACCCATAAAGCGACCCATTTGTTCTAGCTGATCGAAATCTTCTAAATCGGGGGCTCGACCGCCTCTATTTTCAAATAAAGCAATTCTGAAATGGTCGGTGAACAAAAGTGTTTCGCCATCAAGTATTATCGGCGCAACCACGGGTATCTCAAGATCAGCAAGATCTTGAGTGAACGTATGTTCTTCAAGGATTGCCTCATTGCTCCAGCGCTCTGGGCGATAAAACTTGGCGACGATGCTAGAACCGTCTTCAAGCCCAACTCGGTAGACTCTATTTTCATAGCTGTTTAACGCAAGTAATCGCCCGTCACAGTAATAGCCGAATCGCTCAATACTGTTCAATACTTCGTCGGGAGAAAGCTGCGCATAAGCTTGGTCTGCCGGTTTTGCTATTTGATCCAATGTAGTCGTTCAGCTAGTAGCGATTGTTAAGTTGATGATAAAGTTAGGATAACACGTGCAATTAGCATCAGCGTCACTATGCTATAGAGAGAACAAAAAGAGGCCTAGGGAGTGATTCAAATGACAAAGCAAAGCGTTTTAAAAGCAGCACCGCCGATATTGGTCGCACATCGCGGGTATTCTGGGCGTTACCCTGAAAATACATTGCTGGCCTTCCAAGCTGCCCATCAACATGGCGCGCGTTATATGGAATTAGATCTTCAATTGACGTCGGACTGCGTACCAATACTACATCACGATCGTAGTTTGAAACGCATGACCGGAATCGATGTTGATATTAGGGATACCAAAGCAAAACACCTGAAAACAATGCACGCATCCTATCCATTGCGCTTTGAAGACGAGTTTTCCGACAATCGCTTCACCACATTCAAACGCTATTGCAAATGGATGGCCAAACACGGTGACGTAACTACGTTTGTGGAAATCAAACAAGAATCAATTGATCGTTTTGGCATTCCGGTAGTGATGGACGAGGTGTATAAACGGATTCTAAAGACCGGCGTGGAGGGGCAATGCGTGATTATCTCATTTAACCATGAGGTGATTGACTACGCTCGCAAAATTTCATCAATGCGTACTGGCTGGGTATTGCCAGCGTGGAATGATGAGTGTAAGGAAATCTCCAGAGAGCTTAAACCGGATTTTCTATTTTGCGACGTTGAGAGCTTACCGAGAAACGATGATCAACTCTGGCAAGGCAGTTGGCAATGGGCCATCTATAACCTTGATGATGTAAACTCAGCAATTGATATGGCGAATCGTGGCATGCCGTTTTTGGAGACCAATCAAATAGGCACTCTAATGAGCAATGACGATTTAGCCAATAGAAACTAATGAGCGCCACACGAAAAGAACCGCAATCGACATGAGCCTTGAAGGTCTTTTCTTAAGTCGTGTATCAAGCGAGTATTACCTCCTATTTGATGTGGTTAATAGGCGCGCTAAGCGATTAAGAATACAGTTAAGGGAAAAACTATATCAAAGGTTTTATCGCTCTCGAACTGAATTGGCTGTTTGCCTTAGGGAAAAACTTGACCTATTGATCAACCGCCTAATAGCTTGCAGTTATCACTAATCCAAATGAAACTGCCCTCAGATAAGATTTACCTGAGGGCAGCGATAAGAACGATATTAGTGCATCCCACCGTCTATCGTTCTCGGGCTCCTGCCCTTCACGATATTAGTGCATCCCTGCACGTCATTTTGCTAGGGAGTCGCGGATTTCTGTTAGTAATTTCACTTCTGCAGAAGGTTCTGCAGGAGCGGCGGGGGCTTCTTCTTCAGCTTTCTTAGCCGCGTTCATTCCCTTAATAACCGTGAATAGTGCAAACGCAACAATAACAAACGTCACCATTGCATTGATAAACAAACCATAGTTAATCGTGACAGCACCAGCTTCTCTCGCCGCGTCTAGGGTGGCAAATGTTACTCCATCACCGCCTTTAATGACCGCGAACATATTACCGAAATCAACTCCACCTGTTAACACGCCAACTACCGGCATAATTATGTCGTCGACGAAAGACTTCACGATGGTACTAAACGCAGCACCGATTACGATACCAACTGCCATATCGACGAAATTGCCTTTCATGGCAAACTCTTTAAATTCTTTAAACATTATTTTCTCCTGTAATTTCTTTCATTGCATAACTGTGATCCGTCAGCCTGTAAGGACCCGCAAGGTTACCAAAACTAATGATCACTCATGGTTGAAAGTGATTTACTAAACGACACCGATCACTGACTCAGACATTTTGCACTGAGCGATAAGTTTTGCAAGCCATGTAACAATTTATGATTATTGGACTATGATCCAGTTTTGGCCATGAATCGGCTATTTCCAACGACGCTAGCTATAGCTAAGACTAACCTGATAATAGGGGTGGTCGGAAATTCCTTTGTCAACCATGTGCCCATTCGAAACGGTGAATCCTTTGGTGAGAATCCAATCGATACGAGCGGAATTCTCTAGGTCCAAGCCCGCTTCTTTAATCGCGTCGGTGATCTCAATATCTTTTAATGCATTAGCCAATGCAGGTTCATCGGCTTGACTATTAAAATCCCCAACTAGAATAGCCCGAGGATATTTAGAAAACTCTTGCAATACTCGCGCTAGCTGTTGCTCACGTCCTTCGCGAGTGTGCAAATGAGTATTGATAAAATGAAAACTATTGTCTTGCCAATTCACCTTAGCAATAGTCATATTGCGAAAGCTCTTACCCGACCGGTCGGGCAGCATTTCGATTCGCCAGTCGCTTATCTCTATTTTACTTAAGATTGCGTTTCCGCGATGTTCGCGAAACCAACGTCGTCGAGTGGCGCTGAATAACCAAGCAAATTTACCGTAACTCGCAAGGCGTTCGGTCTGGCCTAAGGTAAAATTGGCTGACCCATCAAAACCAGCGGCGTAAACCTCTTGGACTCCCACAAGATCAGCCTTTGACATGACTTGAGCACTCGCACGCAAATCTCGTTTACCTTCCAGACTCTTACCTGTTTGGATGTTATAGCTCGCGACTGTGAGCGTCTCCTGTTTTGACCTAAGGTTTTCACCTGCGAATAAAGACGTACCTGTTTTTGCCGACGCGGGTCTAGGTCGTCTTGCAACGAAAATCACGACAACAGAGGCTAACAATATTAAAAATCCCATTTAAGCGTCCTTATTTACCCACCGGTAAACTGTTTACTTGATACCAACTAAATAAGCGACATAACTCAAACACGCTTCACCATCTTCAGTTTGAGTGAATATACCGTCGCCACTTTCGCCGTCATCATCGGTGCCTTCCCAATAGCAATCGACTTTCTTAAAACCGGCGTCAGACATAATATCCCGTAGCTCTGCGAGACCCCATAGTCTCCATTCATAGGTGAACGCATCGGTCATTTCACTGCCATCGGGAAAACGAAAGTGGATATGCAAGCGCGCTTCTCCGGTAATAGGGTTGATCGAGTCTTGATCCCACACGTAGGTGAAACTTTCATCGTCCATTTCAGTTTCCTCTTCAAGCTCTTGAATACTCTCAGGCCCGCCGTGTAAATCACATACAAATATTCCGCCCGAGGCTAGGTCTTTGTACGCCCCTTTAAAATAATCCAACATCTCGGAACGTGTTTTAAAAATCCAATACGAAAAATTTTGAGCGCAGCGGACATCCGGGGCTCTTCGACTTGGAGATCGAGCATCTTCTTCATACTGAGAAACCTGTTTCCCAGCATTACCTAATGGCTTGAGGTTATTATTCAAACCCCACAGTAATGGCTCGGCATCAATATCATAAGATTCTGTCGTAAACTCTTGGCCCATTGACGCCCATTGAGCCGAGAGCAAACAAGTACCGCAAAAATCTTCACGTAAATGCCTTGGTTCTTTTCCGCGTATCGATTTATAAGTATCAAACAGGAAGCTGACATCTTGATCAGCAGATTGGACTGCTCGTTGATATAGATCGTATTTATCGGCACTCTGTGCTGTGCTTGGTTTGCCCATTTTGTACTCGTGTAAAGGGAGTTTATTATGCCTAAATAGAGGCTAATACTTTGGGCTAAAGTGTAACGCAAAAACACGCATCGAAATAGCAGGCTCATACGCAGAGAGCTATGCTCGAATTACCACTTTATAGATAGACCAGAAAAGACTCAGACGAAGCAATGGTTCGTCGCGCTTCCAAGAAAACATATTTGCCTTATACTCTTAGCTGAACCAGAGACTAATCGCAGTAAACTACGTAAAAACACTGAACGAAATCTTGAGTCAACATTGCAATAATAATCGCTAACTTATTGATAAAATTGGAATCTCTAGTTTTTTAATAATGAGTACTCAAAATTAGTTATACACAAATTTTTTAAGTCAATAGCTTTGAGAAATTAATTTTTATTGTCTTATTTTTGAAACATTCATGCTTTCTTAAGCTGTTGATTTTGTTAGCTAAAAATATTTGTATAAAAAATAGGCAATTCAATGCAGGCCAATAACCATCAATTGTTACAGCTTGTCATATTATTTTATCAACAAAGTTATCCACAGGCTGTGTGAGTAACTTTTCATAGAAACATCACAAATTGACGCAAGCCGCATAAACAATGACTTTATCGATATTTGAGCCAAGCTCCGAGCACATAATAAGTGTTTGTGTACCTGTGCCATTGCGTCAAAGTTTTGATTTTTTGGTGCCTTTATCATCACCAGACAATGTGGTTAAACCACGTGTCGGCGCGCGCGTAAAAGTACCCTTCGGATCGCGCAAATTAGTAGGTGTTATTGAGGCCGTTAAAAGTGAGAGCGACTTCCCAGAATCGAAGCTCAAACCGGCAATTGAAATACTTGACCAATGCAGCCTTTTTGATGACGCGTTATGGCGCTCACTAATATGGATGTCGCGCTACTATCTTGCACCAATTGGAGAAGTGATGGAGGCTGCGTTACCGGTTGCCTTACGCCAGTCCTGCGCTTCAGAACCAGTCGGAAAAAAGACTTGGCGCCTCAGTGATCGAGGCCGTAGTGCTTCTCTTGACGAATTAGACAGAGCACCTTTGCAGTTAGCCATTATCAAGCTTTTCATGAAGAACAGCATGCTCAACGTGGATGACTTCAAACAAAGCGCATCAAGCTGGAGACAAGCGATAAGTGCTTTGACAAAAAAAGGATGGGTTGAAGAGATTGACGCTGAACCTAGAATCGCGAGCCACGAAACTGTTACCTCCAATTCAATCGTTTTGACTGAGCAACAATTGGCTGCAAAAAATGCCATTGGCAACATCATTAAGCAAAGCAACTTCTCAGCCACATTGTTGCATGGCGTTACGGGTAGCGGCAAAACCGAAGTCTATTTTTCAGCCATAGAGTCAACACTGGCCAAAGGCCAACAAATATTATTAATGGTTCCTGAAATTGGGCTGACACCACAACTAATCACTCGAATCAAACAGCGCTTCGCTGATCCAATGGTGGTGATGCATTCGGGGTTAAATGATACCGAGCGGCATCATGCCTGGTGGCACGCGAAACAAGGGAATGCAAAAATAGTTGTTGGTACGCGGTCATCGCTGTTTACCTCATTTTCGAATTTAGGCTTGATTGTCATCGACGAAGAACATGATGGCTCTTTCAAACAGCAAGATGGGGTTCGTTATCAGGCCCGTGACGTCGCCATTTACCGTGCCAAGCAACAAGACATTCCGATACTTTTGGGGTCGGCGACACCCTCGCTTGAAACCTTGGCAAACGCAGAGTCCGGGCGTTTTCATTTAGTAGAACTTAGCGAACGTGCAACCCAAGTGGATCTGCCAAAGATCGAACTCATCGATCTCAATCTGCAGGCAACTAATGACGGATTAAGCCCAAGTATGCTAGAAGCGATAAAGGACACGCTCGATAACAATGAACAAGTAATGCTGTTCTTAAATCGTCGAGGCTATGCGCCAGTGCTCTATTGCAAGGACTGCAAACAAACCGCCAAGTGCCATCGTTGCGATTCTCACCTTACGCTCCATCAGCGAGCAAATCGCATGCGCTGTCATCATTGTGGTTACGAAGGTCAAGTTCAACGACAGTGTGGAGACTGTCGATCTGAGCAAATGGTTGAAGTGGGTGAAGGCACGCAGCGAGTCGAAGATGCCATTAATTTACGCTTTCCCCATGCACGCTTACTTCGTATAGACCGAGACAGTACCAGCCGTAAGGGAGTGTTGGCTGAGTTGCTTGAACAAGCACGATCCGGCAAAGCCGATATTTTAGTTGGCACGCAACTAATTACCAAGGGGCATGATTTTCCAAAGGTCGGCATGGTGGGAATTCTAGACGCTGACCAGGGCCTCTATAGCACTGACTTTCGTGCCAGCGAAGCCTTATTTCAACAGATTATTCAAGTGTCCGGACGAGCAGGCCGCCGAGAAAATGTAGGACGTGTCTTTATACAAACTCGTTTCCCAGAGCACCGGTTTTTCACTAAAGTAATTAATCACGACTTTTTGGGCTTTGCTAAATCGCTCATGCAAGAGCGCAAGGCCGCACAATTTCCACCGTTTGGTTTTTTCGCACTAATTAGAGCGGAGTCACCTCATCAGGCGCAAGCTTTACAATTTTTACGTAAAACGAAACATCAAATCACACCAGAACCGGGTGTTCAAATTATGGATGCCATTCCGGCTCCTATGGAGCGTCGCGCGGGTAAATTTCGCGCGCAACTACTTATGTCCAGTTCTCAACGTTCAGCGCTTAATCAAACATTATCGATATGGCTGCATCTACTGGCGACAAACAAGGAAGCTAAGAAGCAGGCAAGTTCGGTACGCTGGAGCGTAGATATTGACCCACTTGACCACTATTAGTCCTTGTCATTTTGAATGGCTTTGACGGCTGAGTAGCTGGACACACAATAAGGGACCACATAATTTAGAAGTATTTTAGTAACAATTTCGAATGACAATGTTAGATTGATAAGTGCAGCGCCATAATTAATCAAAACTAAAATGCTACCCACCACGAGTGAAACCCTGAGTGCATTCAAAACTACCTGGCGAGAAAAAGCTATTTGGAGAAATGTTGATTTGGAGAACATGGTATGGAAACTCAGCTAAGCGAGGTTATCAATCATCCGCGGTTTTTGCAGGCTCACGATCCAGTACTGTTCGAACATAATCATGCAGCTCATCAATAAACAGTCGAACCTTCAATGGTAAATATTGTCGATTTGGATATACAAAGTAAATAGCTCGCTCATCATCATCGGTAAAATCGTTAAGAAGTGAAACGAGAGCGCCTTTTTTGAGTTCAGCGTGCACTAAAAATCTCGCTAAACGCGCAACCCCCATACCACTTAAGGCCGCTTCTTTAACCACCAAACCAATTCCGGTTAAGGAGGGTTCCAGAGGTATTTCAAATCGCGAGCTCTGACTTTGCGCATCGGCCTGGTTTCGGAATTGCCAACGTGTTGCGTCAGACCGGTTTGAACGAATAAGCAATGTACGATGCTGATGCAGTTCGTAGGGAGTTCGCGGCTCACCAAACGTCTCAATGTAGGCTGGTGACGCGCAAATTACCCATGGGTCATCCAATAACCTACGAGCTATGAACGACGAGATCGATGGTCGACTAAACCTCATCGCAATATCGATGCGATTATCAAGTATATCTATCTCACCATCACCGGGAACAATATCGATGTGCAACTGGCGGTACCTTTCAGAAAACAGTTGTGTAAATGGGATCAAAATTTCTTTTGCAAATGCATCCGAAGCCGCGATACGCAAGGTGCCTCGAGGATTATCACCTAGATCTTTAAGTAAGTTCTCAGCGTCGTCTACATCGTCTAAGATTTCTGTCCCGCGTGAGAAAAGTAAATCTCCGGCCTCAGTGAGTGACAATGATCGCGTAGTCCGGTTAAACAAACGTGTATCAAGACGCTGCTCGAAGCGCGCAACTTTTTTGCTAACCCCTGAAGGAGTCATCCGTAGTTTTCGTGCGGCACCAACAAAACTTCCCGCTCGAACCACCTCGACGAATGTGGAAAGGTCGCTAATCGAATCCATAGTTTATACTCATATTAATTAGTGACATTATTTCACCAATTAAGTAACAAATCGTGAATTTATTAACATTATTTCTCTTGTTAGACTTCGTCATCCCTGCTTTTTAGAGCTTAGAACGTATTACGAGGTAGAAGTCACGATGGCCAAATTTGTAATTATAATGTTAATGATATTCATGATTATTGCCTTAGGTACTGGTCTATTCTTTCTACTTAAGACACCTGATGAGAACGATAATGGCTCGAACTTAGCTCGCGCCTTAACGTGGAGAATTGGCTTATGGATAATCTTGTTTAGTTTCGTAATGATCTCCATCAAATTTGGTTGGATCACGCCCAGTTCTTCCGTTCATCCTGCCAAGTTTCGTGCCGAGCAACAACAACGTTTAAACGACAGTTGAACACAGCGCAAGCGATGCGATACAAAACGATTGAAGTGCCCCCTGAGCAACTGGCCTCAAGTTCTAGCGATGAGATGCTTTTGTTGACTGCCGTTCTGGGCACGCTTATTGGGCTCTTTCTGGTAATACTGGGTAAAAAGGGGAAACAACTTTGGATGTGGATTTGGGACTATGGCTTAGTGTTATCCAGCGTTTATCTTGGCGTAACAATGCACTTTGGAATCACACTATTCGGCCATTTCTGACCCACATAGATCTACAACCAGGTAATTTGCCACTGCCCGCCAGGACATCTAATTGCTAAATTTGATCGACTGTTTTACTGTGACGAATGCCGTAATAATTCGATTAGGAAGGGGAAGTTATAATTCATAACTGAGCCGCCTCCAAGACACGCTACCCATGATAGACCAAGCTATTTTAAATAATTTTTTTTCACACGACAGCGCTGCCAGAATGATCGACGCGTCGATCTCAGGCAACGGCTTATTAGTAGAATTTATCGATGCGAGTTCGGGTAATTTGGCCAAGCAGTCGTACCCTTGGATATGGGTGCGCGATCATTGTATTGACCCACTAAGTTTGGACCAAAGCACGACACAAAGGGTCGTCGATACATTTAGTCTCTCTTCTGATCTAATCTGCACAAACCTCAGCTTAGACACTTCCTCACAAACGCTGCATCTTGATTGGAGCGACGGTGCCAACAGCAGTATCTCAGCCTATGTGCTCGCTAGCGTCATTCACCTGACACCTGAACGACACGAATTAACACCGGATAGCCCTCGAATTCTATGGAATAACGAATCACCTTTAGAGGATTTACCTGCGGTTAACTTCAAGGATGTTATGGCAAGCGATTCAGGGTTATTGTCTTGGCTTAAACACGTCCATGTTTTTGGTTTTTGTTTAGTCAACGACGTACCCGCAAGCTTAGAAGGCACCCGTGAATTAGCCCTTCGCTTAGGCATGATTCAAGAGACAGTGTTCGGGGGGTTCTGGCCACTGTCGTCGGAACTAACAGAATACGAAGACAGTGCCTACAGTGACAGTTATCTTGAGCCTCACACCGACGGGACCTACTACCATGATGCCGCTGGGCTACAGATGTTTAATTGCTTAGACATCGATTGCAAAGGTGGTGAGAGCATTCAAGTGGATGGCTTCGCGATCGCAGAAAAAATTAGACATCAAGACCCAGCTGCCTTTCAAACTCTATGCGAGATCGTTGTTCCAGGCCACTATATCGATAATGGGGTGCACCTGCGCGCCCAACGGCCGGTAATACGTGTCGATAGCCAAGGTAATTTGCTTCAAGTCTCATTTAATAATTACGATCGCGCACCTATGCTGCTAGACAGTGACACACAGGCACGTTTCTATCACGCCTACGGTCTATTTCACAGTCATGTTGTCGATCAGCAAAACTGGCTAAAAATTAAGATGACACCAGGCACAACGCTGATCTTTGACAACTGGCGAAATATGCACGGTCGAATGTCCTTTAGTGGCAGCCGATATTTTTACGGCTGTTATCACAGCAGAGCTGTCTTTGAAAGTAAGATCAGAGTCTTGCAAAGCTTGGTCTAAAAACCGCGCCTGGGAAATTGATGCCATAACTCAACCATTCGAGTATCAGCTCACTGTAATAACTGTTCTTCTAAAATAGACACCATGACATCGCTCGATATATCTTCGAGAACCTCTTCTAGATCGTTCTCAGTCAAATCGTCGGGCATGGCCAAAAATAAGTGGGCTCGAAAAATTTGATAGCCTGCCATAGAGGCACTCTCGACTTCGGTATCGATATTATCAATATTCACGTTTTCAGTGGCCAAGGCCTCGGTGATTTCCTTAATAATGCCAGGTCGATCATTTGCCTCAACCAAGATTTGTAGACCATTTACCTCTAGGTCGTCCGTCTTAAGCCCATCAGTATTCTGTACCGTCACAATAATACCATCGTTACTCAGGGCCGAGAGAGCGCCGACTAATTGTGCCTTATCACCACTGTTCACAGCAATATGAATAATGCCAGTAAATTGGCCGCACAAACGTGACATACTGCTTTCCAGCCAATTACCGTTATTGGCTAATACTGTGTCAGACAAAGCGCGAACAATTCCCGGGCGGTCTTTCGCGAATAAGGTGATGATGATTTTTTCGGTGCTCATAAGGTGGTCGCTGATACTAGAGGGTAAGCGACAAAGTATACGCTTATATTGCGCTATCGATCCAAGCAATAGAGCAATTTTAATTCATCTATTAAGATGAACACGACAACATCGAGCATCCGACTTTTGTCCTTGCCCAGTCGGGGCGTTTTTCAGCAAAGCTTTCTTTGCCAGGCTGCAACTCATATGGGTTGCGCAGCACCTCTAACAATTCATTGATCATTGAATAGTCACCCGACTCAGCTTTATCAATGGCTTGTTGAGCAAGATAATTTCTAAAAACGTACACAGGGTTCACTGAATTCATTGCTTTGATTCGCGCTTCACTATCAATGCCGTCAAGACTACGTCGCTCTGAATAATCGGACAACCATCGAGCCATCGCAGACTGATATTGCTCATCATGATCATCACTGTAATATGCACTATTAAGGCTCTCTAAACTCAAGTTGTCATTGGCGACACAGCGATAGAATAACGTCATGTCAGTTTCGACTCGAGCGAGTAAAGCCTCAAGACGCTCAAACAATGCTTGATCTTCTTGTCTCACCTCAAGTAGGCCTAATTTATTGGCCATCATTTCCAACCATTGGCGTTGATACCTCGCTTGAAAATCACCTAAGCTCTTTTCCAAACCGTCGGTCTCTCCAATCAGTGGATATAGACTATTGGCCAGTTGGTAACAGTTCCACAATGCGATGTTAGCCTGTTGGCCATATCGATAACGTCGGTTTTGCGAGTCAGTGGTATTGGGTGTCCATTCAGGATTAAAGTCATCAAGCCATCCATAGGGACCGTAATCGATTGTCAAACCAAGTATCGACATGTTATCGGTGTTCATTACCCCGTGAACAAAACCAACTCGCATCCAATCAACGATCATGTTCACGGTACGTTGGCAAATTTCATCAAACCAAGCCAAGTAAAGTTCCTTCGAGCCGGTTTGGTGCAAATCAAGTAGGGATGAAAAATGATGTTCTATTGTCGTATCGGCCAGCTGCCTAAGCTCATCATGCTCATTTCTTGATGCGAATATCTGAAAGTTCCCAAAACGGACAAAACTTGGGCTCAATCGGCAAACCACGGTTCCGGGCTCCAGCGCAGCGTTGCCGTTATACAAGATGTCGCGCATCACCTGCTCGCCGGTGTTTATCAAACTAAGGGCGCGAGTCGTGGGTACTCCTAGGTTATGCATTGCCTCGCTGCAAATAAACTCGCGAACCGACGACCGTAAAACCGCTAAGCCATCGGCGGTGCGTGAATAAGGTGTTGGTCCAGCGCCTTTTAGCTGTAATGTCCAGTACTCGCCTTGACGATTGACGATTTCTCCAAGATTAATGGCTCTTCCGTCGCCAAGCTGGCCCGCCCAATTGCCGAATTGATGGCCGCCATAGCACATCGCGTAGGGCGTCATCCCATTGAGTAGGACATTACCTGAAAACGCATTCAGAAATGTTTCGCTCTCGCAATCTTCGGGTGTCAAATCCAATAATGCCGCCGCGTCTACCGAGTAGGCTAACAACGATGGTGCGCGAACTTTGCTGGGCTCTACAAAGGAATAACAAGCCTTGTGAACTTGTCGTCTACTATTGCTCTGATCCGGATCAGCCGGCAGATCATTTATAAAACGATTATCAAAACGAAGAGTTTTCAACATTAGGTAGATTTCTCAAACTCGAGATGTTTCTGTAAGTAATGAATCAAAAATATCACTGGAATACCCAAAGCACTGGCAAAGAGAAAAAAGTTCGTGTAACCATAAGCATCGACGTAGCTTCCCGAGTATCCACCAATAACTTTTGGAAATAGGGTCATTATCGAACTAAAGATCGCGTACTGGGTTGCGGTAAATGAAATATTAGTTAGACTCGACATCCAGGCAATAAAGGCAACGGTCGAAAAACCTTGCACCGAGTTGTCTAGCGTAATCACAATCGCCAGTTCCATGGGAAAGCTCACATTTCCGATAAGCGGCAAATTAAGTGCAACATCAGTGTGATTTTGGCCAACAAACGTGAGCCAACAAAATAATAGATTGGTAATCACGACTAGAATCGCCGCCAAATAGAGCGTGCGTATTACCCCGATTCTTAACGCGATGATGCCGCTCAAAAAGCTTCCAGCAATGGAAACAATCAAGCCGAACGCTTTTGACATAGTACCTATTTCAATTTTGCTGTAGCCCATGTCTTGATAAAAAACCAGCGCGATTACTCCGAGCACTATGTCAGAAATACGATAAAGTAATATCAGCAACAAGATCCAAATTGCCAACTTACCGTAGCGCTCAAAGAAATCCATAATGGGTTTTCGATAGCCCTCGTCTACCATTTTCTGATTAACCCATCCGGCACGTGAACATGCAACCGCCACACCGTATGCGACACCAGCACCAATCACAAGAACAACACTCGAGTAAAGAAATTTAAACAGTGATTGAGTACCGCCTCCAAATAATTCAGGCGTCGTAGGACTATACCAAAGCACCAGAATAAAACTACAGAGAGCTATTGCGAAAACACCAACGAAATTTACATAATCCTGATGTGGGTAGGAAGAATCGTTCGTTTTACACGGTGGCTCGCTGATCAATAAGGTAGTCACTACGCCGACAACCATGGCGGCAGCCATCACAAAGTAGGTTTTTTGCCAGGCTGCATAGCTGTAGTTTTCAAGTGTGCTTCCAAAACTCTCGGCAAGTGACAAGGCAACTGCGCCAGCGACAATCATACCGATTCGATAACCGGAGATATAAGTGGTGGCTAGCATCGCTTGTAATCGTGCTGGTGCAGTTTCGATTCGGTAAGCGTCAATTACAATGTCTTGTGTCGCCGACGCAAACCCTAGACACACCGCCGCCAGAGCCATCGCCGTTAGGCTGGATTCCGGATCAGTACTCGCCATTAGAACGATGGACGCCATCACTGCAAGTTGAGAAACCAATATCCAAGAACGCCGCCGACCCAATGCTTTGTTTAATAATGGTATTGGCAGTCGATCGACTAAAGGCGCCCAAATAAATTTGAATGAATAACCAATAATGGCCCATGAAAAAAAAGTGGCCGTGGAGCGGCTTACGCCCGCTTCGCGTAGCCACAGAGACAAGGTGCCGAAAATTAACAGAATCGGAATGCCGGCTGAAAAGCCAAGAAACAACATAACCCAAACCGAGCGTTCAGTGAACCAAGGTCCTTTTTTGAGTTCAGTATTCACTGATTTATCATCCATAAAGTTCCAAGCGATTAGTCCACCGCGTCGCTCCGTTAAACATCGTATTCAATCACAAGCGGCGCGTGATCTGAGAATCGCTCATCTTTATAGATTAGATCCGACCCAGCAATCACTTTATCTTTCAGATTCTCGCTGATCACTTGATAATCTATTCTCCACCCCGTGTTATTGGCCCAAGCCTGACCCCGGTTTGACCACCACGTGTATTGCTCATCTTCATCGTTAATCAAACGAAAAGCGTCGTGCAGGCCGGCGTGACCACTTCGACCGCCCTCTAACTCTGGCTCTTGTTCACCAAATAACCAGTCCATCCATTGACGTTCCTCAGGTAAAAAGCCAGACCGTTTTTGATTTCCTCGCCAATTCTTTATATCACGCTTTTTATGAACAATATTCCAGTCGCCGCAAATGATGACTTGCCGGCCAGACTTGGCAAGTTCGATCAGCTTCGCTTCAAACCGCCCCATCATATCGATTTTGAACTCTTGCCGCTCCTCCTTACTGGACCCGGAAGGCATGTATAAAGATGCAACACTCAAATTACCAAAATCGGCTTGTATATACCGGCCCTCTGAGTCAACGTCTTCAAACCCTTTACCTAAGCCAACGTGTAATTGATCGGGCTTTTGTTTAGAGTAAATTCCAACGCCGGAATAACCCTTTTTCTCGGCGGCATGGAAATAGCTGTGATAGGCCTCTGGATGATAGGGTAGTCCTTCTATTTGATCTGGCTGTGCCTTAAGCTCTTGCAGGCAAATAATGTCGGCATCAACTTTTGGCAGCCAATCATAAAAACCTTTACGAGCTGCTGCGCGAATACCATTTAGATTAGCTGAGATTACTTTCATAACGTTTCATGTATCAATATTGTTTGCGTGGATAGAACTTGGGTAATTATGCGCGCTTTAATGGTCAAGGCACTCAAAATCACAAGTTGTTCATTTTGACTAGATTGCCGTGTCGTTTGGTCATTCTTTGGGTATCGCCTCGAAATAATTGTACGCGGCGCGCGAGCCTCTTCCCGATATGGGAATCTCTACGGTTTCGTTGTCATTGCCCCGCAAGCGAACTTGAGCCGTTTGCACGCTTAGAAAAGCTTCAAGCAAGCGACTGTCCAACGGGGCTTTAAAATAACATCCGTCATTGTGACAATGGCTTACTGCTAAGCTTAACTTATTGGCACCATCGAATGACAATACTGGTGCGCTGGCTAACGGGATGCCCAATGGTAATACGAACACCGCCTCAGGTTTGCTGATTCTCGGGTTTAGATACAAATCGATCTTCAATAAGGGCTCATTACTGCCTTCAAAGTCGATTCTCTGCGACAGTACGCACTCCAAATCTAGGTTTTGACTGATTCCCTCTTCACTTACTGGCACCGGAATACACTGAACCAGCCAATCGCCGAACGTCGTGCCTCCTAAGTCGGTTTCGCCGCTGGAAATAGAAACCATGAAGAAAGACAAAATAATTAGCCATAGTCTGCTAATCGAGAATCTCTTTTTCAAAATTGTTATTACGCTCTGCATCTTGCCCCCGCCTGGTTTGCGAGTATCATATCAAGCATTATCTCTAAACTACTAGATTAAAATTTCATGCTTCCATATCAAGAACAGTTTATCGAATTTGCACTGAAAACAGGCGTTCTGCGATTCGGAGAATTCACTCTAAAGTCTGGCCGGATTAGCCCCTATTTTTTCAATACCGGCTTGTTTGACAGCGGCGCGACGATGTGTCAATTCAGTCGTTTCTTCGCGTGCAGCATAGAAAATTCGGATTTGGACTTCGACGTCCTTTTTGGGCCAGCCTACAAAGGCATCACTCTAGCGTGTGCTACAGCCATGGCCTTGTCAGACGCAAGTGGTAAGGAAGTTCCGTTCGCGTTTAATCGAAAAGAAAAGAAAGACCACGGAGAAGGTGGCAACATGGTTGGCGCCCAATTGACTGGTGACATTGCCATTATTGACGACGTGATAACCGCTGGCACCGCTATACGAGAGTCGTTTGATTTGATTACTGCCGCAGGAGCAAGACCCTCGGCAGTGTTTCTAGCTCTGGACCGACAAGAGCTAGGCCAGAAAGATGGGAAGCCCACTGAGATGTCCGCCATCCAGCAAGTTGAAGCGGAATTTGGGATTCCAGTGGTGGCCATCGCGACCATGGCAGACCTAATCGAATTTTTAAAACGACAAGATAACCAAGAAGAAAATCTTGTACGCATGCAAGCGTATCGAGCGCAATACGGTATTCAATAATCCATGGCTTCAGCAGTACAAGTATACCTCGTTGGAGGAGCCGTACGTGATCGCCTGCTTGGAGTAGACGCACCTGATCGAGATTGGGTGGTGGTTGGTTCGACCCCTCAAGAAATGAAAGATAGAGGCTATGAGCCGGTTGGCAAAGACTTTCCTGTGTTTATCAATAGAACCACTGGCGAAGAGTACGCCTTGGCAAGAACCGAACGTAAAACGGCAAAGGGTTATCAGGGCTTTGAATTCAACGCATCTCCAGAAGTCACACTAGAGCAAGACTTAGAACGCAGAGATTTAACCATCAACGCCATGGCTCAAGACGATTCGGGTAATCTGATTGACCTGCACGGAGGTCAAAAAGACCTGGCCAATGGAATTATCCGCCATGTCTCATCGGCGTTTTTGGAAGACCCTGTTCGTATTCTAAGAGCGGCGAGATTTGCCGCTCGGTTTAAATTTTCAATTGCTCCAGAAACACTGGCACTAATGAAGAAAATGGTCAGCAATGGCGAAGTAGATGCCTTGGTTCCAGAACGAGTATGGGCTGAGATGAACAAGGCGTTGATCACTGAGACGCCGCAGATATTTTTTCAAGTCTTACGCGACTGCGGTGCTCTGAACAGGGTGCTGCCCGAAATTGACCAATTGTTCGGCATTCCACAAACGGCAAAGTATCACCCGGAAATTGACACTGGCGTCCACACATTGATGGTGGTTGAGCAAGCTGCAAAGCTGAGCAATAACCCGCTAGTCCGATTTGCAGCACTGGTTCATGACTTAGGCAAGGCCAAGACTCCCACTGAAACTTTGCCTTCGCATAAAGGTCACGAACTTGGAGGCTTGCCAATAATCAAGCAAATGTGCCAACGCTTACGCATACCGAATAAGTATCAGTCATTAGCATTAGCCGTCGCAGAATACCATTTACACATGCACAAAATGTTCGAGTTACGCCCCCAGACAGTACTGAAAATGCTCGAAAAGACTCGTTGTCTAATGAACGACGAGCGAGCAAAGCAAATAGCAGATTGCTGCATCGCTGATGCTCGAGGCCGCACTGGCTTTGAGGATCGTAACTACACGCAAGCCGCTTTATTTTTAGAATTCCAACAAGCGGCGAAAAGCGTCAACGCAGGCGAGATTGCTAAGTCTTACAATGATGGCAGTCAAATTCAAACAGCCATTCATAACGCACGCCTCGCCGAAATAAAGCGAGCGAAAACTGAGACCTTGTTAACACTAGAGACTTAAATACGTGTTTAAAATCATAAGGGTTCTTATTTTAGTGTTGGTGCTATTTTCTGTTTGGGGCACCTACTTAATGCAAAAATCCGTCGCTAAAGATTGGAGCGGTCTTATTACAATTAAGGTCATCCCGGTGTTTGCAGACCGCAGTTTATCAACTCGACGATTTGTAAAATCTCTTAAACCCGATGATTTTAGTGAGGTAAGTCGCTACTTAACGGAGAACGCAAAGGCCTATGGATTAGATCTGAGCAATGTCCTTGATGTAAGACTAGAGCCACCTATTGAATCCACCCCTCCGCTCGTACCTTCGCAAGACGCGAGCCGGTTAGCAAAATTAGTCTGGTCTCTACAGCTGCGCTGGTGGGCGTGGAAAAATCAAACGAGTGAGCACCAAGACTACCATGTTCGATTGTTTATGCTTTATCAAAGCCCACAAAAAGGCGTTCGATTAGCCCACTCTACGGGACTAAGAAATGGTCTAATCGGTCTAATTAATGCCCGTGCGTTTAAAGAGAATAAACGCTTTCATAATGTGATTCTCGTTCACGAGTTATTGCATATTTTCGGGGCTACGGATAAGTATGACCTCACCACCGGCCAGCCAATCTTTCCGCAAGGGTATATTTCGCCGGATGCTCGCCCGCGTTGGCCACAAAGGTACGCCGAAATCATGGGGCGTGCGCGCGCCTTAAGTAAGGAAAAATTTGAAGTCGCTGTACGCTTGAGACAGACCAGAATATCCGAACTTACCGCATACGAAATTGGTTGGACGGATAGCTAACGAGGTTGTTCGCAATCGTAATCTTCTATTTGGCTATTAAAACACCGCATAAAGTCGAACCCTCCCCTCGATGAATCCGCACAACCAGCCGCTAACTGGCGTGGCTCCGATGAGTGGAAACCTTTTTCGACAAACTGCGTTTCAAAAACAACGGACGAAATAAATCCCTGCACGTAACATCCGAAGGCATCGTTATGATCTTTGATAAACGTTCTATCGGTTTTAATGAACCGAAGCGGGTCATACTTACCCACATCAAAATGGTTTTTCTGTTGATGCTTCTCGGTTATTCGACATTCATCTAGACCGTCAACACACATATCCATTTCCCAATTTTGGGCACGTCTGTCAAACGATAAATAGGCCGTACGGAACTGTTCGATATTTCCTGCGGTGGTCAATGACAATTGACGCTCATCAAGCACAATTTCTTTTCCATTAATCTTACGTCGCAATTTTTTTGGGCTCAATGGTGAAGAAATATTCGCGTACTCACCTAATGGGAAAAAAATGCGGGTAGCAGTGTCCCCATCACTACTTAAAATATGCATCAAAGGTGCTTGCGTACTATCAAACACACATCGAGCGGCGGCTTCTTTTAGTAACACAACCTTGTTAGCTTCAATCGCTGGATTCAACAAAATCAAAGCATCGGCGAAACGATTGATTTTTTTACAGCTTAACGACGTCTCAGAATGAGAGGAGTTAGCCGCAACTAAATCTTTGAGAAGCACGTCGTGTAGGGCCGACAAAACAATCGCACCACCAAAACTATGGCCGATAATGACATAACTGTTTTTATACAGTGCCTGACCTTGATTGTCGGCCTGTGCGACCAATATTTGATTGAGCTTTGCAAAAATTTCAGTGGCGCCACCAGCGCCCACTTCTTCAGCAACTGACTTTCGACTCCAATAGGTTGTCTCTTTCAAAAACGGCGCACCCGTTACCGAACCACGCCAACCAAGGTAAAGACCAATAACTTTACGTTTTCCCACGACTTCGTTTTCAGCTGCGCGCGACAAAAACTCTCGAAACTGAACCACATTAGAATCATTGTGCTTTGCATTATGTTTCCAACCATGGACGAAAACAAAAACAGCGGCTCCTACTTCTGTTTCCGCTTGCTTTTGTATATGATCCAACACACGCTCGTTACTTGAGCGATCGTATAAATTGCCTCGCTCGGTAAACTCGATAAAGCCCAAATCATATTCTAGATAGCGTTCAATAGCGGAATGACGGCAATCGGTGCCTCCCCACAGACAGTTACTTTCTACAAACTCAGTACGCAGCTGCTTATTCTGCGTGCATGCCGCAAGAACACTGAAAAATAAGATACTCGTAACTATTTTCAGCATTAATTTGGGAGATTCTCAGCCAGAAACTTAATCATATTACCGCCCATTATCTTACGAATTTGGGTTTCACTAAAACCCTCATTAAGCATTTCATCGGTCAATGCAACCAGCTCACTGGTATCGAAACCTGTGATAGCTGTGCCGTCATAATCGGACCCTAAGGAAAGATGGTTTTCGCCCACTAGTCCAAGGCCGTATTTCATCGCCGACACAACGTCTTGTGGGCTATCGCCACAGACCGCGCCCTCCCAATAACCAACGGCTATCAAACCGCCGCCAGCCGCAATTTGCTGCATCAATGTATCCGCGATATTGCGAGCGGTATCACAATGGCCTTTAAAACCGGTATGGCTGACAACCACAGGTTTGGGGTATATCGACAACACCTCAGACACAACCGCCTCGGAAGAGTGCGAGACATCCAATATAATATCCAGCGAATCAATTTTTTCAACAACGTCTCGCCCAAAACCAGTGAGCCCAGTTTGACTAATCCCATGCAGGGACGCACCCAATTTGTTATCGAAAAAATGTTGCAAACTCATCATACGAAAACCGGCGTCAAACAGAGTTTGTACATTTTCTAATTTCCCATCTAAGGCATGCGAACCTTCGGTACCAATCAAGCCACCAACCAATGTAGTATTGCTTAAGCGTCGCTGACTAAACGTGGCCAAATCCGATTTCGATTTGATGATCATCAAGTCATTCGGGTTTTCTTTTTCAAATCCTTGAAGGCGCCTGGCTTGGTGCAAAGCACGTGCGGTTAAACTACTCCATGTAGCAGACGGCCAACGTTGAATCAGCGCAAGCTTGGTAATGTCATCTGGTGCATCGGCTGAGTTTGAATCATAATTTAGGCCACTCGGAGACTTGGTCACCGTAGTAAACATCTGCAAGCTAACGTTTCCAGCTTGTAAACGGGGAATGTCAACGTGGCCATAGTCATAGCGCTTACCCAGGTTGCGGCTCCACAAAAGACTGTCGGAATGCCAATCTCCGATGGTTAGCTCGGCATGCAACTGCTTTGCTTTCTTGCTCACCACAAAAGGGTCATGTGGGGTAACTCCATTCAAAGACTTATCTACCATCTTCGGAGCGACACTGAATAACACAAGCAAAGCAAGCGCAATAATTAAAATTGCGGCAAGTGCGAATTTTTTAATCATCTTTGAATCCTAAATAAGAGTTTGTCATAACACCGATTTCACTAGACCTGGGATCCACATTACAGCAGTAAGAGTGGTAACGGCTACTAAATAGCTAAGCTCTGTTGTCATCTAATTTCTCCGAACCACGTCATTGATAGCTTTAAATCAGTATACAACGTCTATTTGAAGATAATCACGCCAGATTTAGACTTTGAAAAAGTCGAGACATTTTTTGGCTCTTTACCTTTTTATACACTCTTTTGATCCAAGAAAATTGACCAAAAGAGTGATTTTAAACAGCCGAATTATAGTACAGCCGGTGTTACACCGGTTCCTGTACTTCTTGCAATGACGGCATTTTCAACAAGTATTCGAACGCCGACAGAGATGCCTTAGCGCCTTCACCCATAGAAATAACGATCTTCTTATAGGGGACAAAGGTAAAAGCTTATAGGACTGCGTAAATAGTCAACAGTTTCACGTTCTTGGAGGTTAATATTGGTGCTAGTAGATGCCACGCTGGTTAAAAATCTTAGCCGCTCATTCCGCTTAGAATGCTTACCCGTTTGTAAAACCAGCGTTGCGGATTTTTGCATATTGGCGGTGTAGCTTTTGAATGTTAATTAGGACCATGATGGTCTCCAAGAAACAACGTAATTAGTAAAATGGCTCACTGAACAGCTTCGGTTGTGTCAACAATGAAGACGAGAATATGGCAGAGCTATAAATTAGTAAAATAGATTGATTAGATCTTTATGTTCTAATATTTAGAATATAAAGTGTGTCAGAATATCGCTGAAAATTGGCTCTTTATCACTTAAGAGCAGGAACTATGAGGCCAAAAGGCGATGATTTCTCTCAAACAATTAAGCTACGCACTAGCGGTTGAAAAGCACCTACATTTTAAGCGTGCCGCTGAAGCATGTTCGGTTTCGCAGTCCGCCCTAAGCACGGCATTGAATGAATTGGAAAAACAATTGGGTTTCCAACTATTCGAGCGCGATAATAAAAAAGTGTTGGTTACTCCTATCGGCGCTCAAGTGCTTGAGAAAGCACAAAGAATGAAGCTGCAATTAGACGATATTTATAAATTAGCCGATGCGCAACGTAGCGAGCTAAGCTACCCGCTTTCGATTGGAATTATTCCGACCATCGCGCCTTATCTGCTGCCGATTGTTCTACCTGAACTAACAAGGCAGTACCCCCAATTGGAATTAAAAGTCGTTGAGGAACAATCGCACGTGCTGATTGATAAGGTTCGTCGAGGAGAGATTGATACGGCTATCTTAGCCTTGCCTTTCACCTGTGACGGCTTACTCACTTTTGAATTTTGGGAGGAAAATTTTTACTGGATCAGTCATCGGGATGAAATGCAATCAGGTTGTAAAGAGATCACCGCTGATGAACTTGAACATTCAAAGTTAATGTTATTACAGGATGGCCACTGCCTTAAAGATCAAGCCTTATCCGCGTGTAGCCTTCCGAAGGAAACCCAACACAGCGTCGGTGCAACCAGCCTAAACACCCTAATACAATTAGTTGCAGGCAAACTGGGTACCACACTGGTACCCGAAATGGCGTTGGAACAATTGATTGATCGCAACCCAATGCTGAGTCAAGCTCGTTTGAGCGAACCAGGGCCGCATCGGCGAATCGCCTTTATTGTTAGGCCAAATTACTCGGGGGTAAATAATATTGAATTGTTAATAGCACAGTTTAGAACTTCCCTAAAAGCGCATTTTAAAACTTCTCGAAGCTGAACTTCAGTTCTTTGAATTGGCATTGAGACGATCAATACTCAATCATAGAGATACAAATTAATTCGCTCACTAGAGCTTTAGCTTAGGCCAATCATTATGAAATCACTACTCACTTCCCTGCAACTCATTTTAACTTCTGGTAGCGAGCAAGATACTGTCGGAATATGTAACGTTACCGACAATTACTACTCAGATCAGCGCTGCCTCTGAAGAAAAGGCTGCCTGCCACGGCAGCCTTTAAATGCTCTAAGAAGTTCTTTACGGCAGCTATAGTTTTCGCCCCAATTTTTTCTCAGCAATCTTACGCTCCCAATTGGCGTTGAACAAGTTGATAACTTCATACGCATTGAGTCCGTGGATCACAACGCCAAGCGTCCAGCCAAGTAGGCCCCACACAACGAAATTATCATCAAATCCTTTTACCACAATGAGAAATATCGCGAATATAAAGTACATGAGTAAGTGATTGTAAAATTCCTTTATCCCTTTTGCGTAGTTAATTGCGTATTCTTCGTCCGCTTTTATCTCTTCGGTGTTTAATACATCTTGATTTGTCATATTAGCCTCATTATGGTCTTTTGACGCCACATTTTCAGAACTGTCAAATGTGGCAAGTTGAACCTCAAAGGCGGCCGCTAATGATTTCTTCGATTCCAAACTTGGCGCTTGACCACGTTCGATTCTCTGAATAGTTCTCACATTCAAACCTGAAATAAGCGCTAGCTGTTCTTGAGACCAACCGCGCTGCAATCTTAGTTTTCGTACAATCATCGTTAACTTACCTTCTTGGTTGTGAGCCAATATTATTGTTCATCAGTATATGCAAAAACACGGCAATACGACGGCAACAACCCGACAAACCCCCGACATACTGTGAAATAGAGCCAAAGCATCCTGGTTAAAAGACACGATAACATTTACAAACGGACAGGTAGCATATCTATTTGGTGCCACAATCAGAAATATATTATGATGAAGCTCGGTTTTAGCTTTGCTCAAACTAGATCGTTATTCCACGAAAATTGAAGAAAAAAAATAGACAATGGAATCCGCAGACGTATTAATCGGAATCGCCGAAGTCGCCATTGGGCTTGCTGGCTTTGCGGGAATTGCTGCTGGCTTAGGCTATCGCGCTCGGGGTGGGTCTTGGTCTGAGCCAGATCGACGACGATTAGTGGCGGTAATTTTATTTGCTCTAGGCGCGATCTTTGCCTGTTTTTGTCCGTTTGCTATCTACCATTTGGGGCATGAAAACCCATGGATAATTGCCAGCGTTTTCTGTATGTATGCGCCGCTTAGAGGCCTGCATATCCAATATAAAATCCTTAGAGCCAACCCCAGTGGTTACAGCAGTTCAGCCATGATTTTATTAGGGTTTTTAGAAATAGCCATATTAGCCTTGCTGATCACCATCGTCTTAGGTTTCGGTGGCGACCACGTCTTTGGGCTTTACCTTAGCGCCACCCTGTTAACCCTGGCTATTTCTTCATTCTTATTTTATCGCTTGCTCGAAACATCGTTCACCGACGATTCAAGCAAGCATGTCAAAGTCAATGAAACTGTTCATCCTGCTGAAAAGACTATTCAAGAATAGTTGGTAATCTGTGTAGTGTTGTTTCGCCGATCATCTTGATATTGCTTGGTTAACGGTCACTGGTATGATTTATGCCATCACCAATTGGCACTTCATCCAGCTCGTACGGGTTGACTCCTACAAGACAAGCAACATTAAACGAAAACAAAGCCGGGTTTGAACGCCTCTGATGGTGCGTGTGAATCCCACAGTTTGAACAGAAATAATGCTTCGCGGTTTTGGTATTAAATTGGTACAACGTCAAGCGATCGCTACCTTTAACAACCTTTAGGTCCGCAACCGGGACGGCGGCGACAATCGCCCCTTTGCGACGACAGATCGAGCAATTGCACCGACCTAGTTTTTCTAAACCCCTTGGCAAACTGATCAGTAATTCGACCACTCCACAGTGACAACTTGCAGTATGTGTTTGTTGTATTTTGGTTTTACCAACCTGTTTAATCATGGCCTGCGCTTTCTCCTTACGACTCACTGGGTGATAGTTGACGATTTTAACTTCTTGTAATGATCCGGTATAGTCGTTTATTCAAGCGACTAACACCTTAATAACGCTCACACTTACGCGGCTAGATCATGAAAATATCTTCCATAATACTAATAGTAACCACTTCTTTGGCTCTTTCAGCCTGCGCTAGCGGCACACGTTCTCTGAAAAAAGTCGAGTTTGTAAAAGGCACTTCGCAAGACGCCTTAGCCGCAGTAAGAGAGCCAATTTACGACACCAACCTGATTAAAAGAGAAATTCCGCAAGCACTAAAAGACATCGAGAAAGTTTATCAGGCGCCACCCAATTGTTTATATTATAGACAAGAGCTAGCGGAACTAAATCAAGCCTTGGGAGATGATCTGATTGATGTGAAGGTCAAGGGCAGCGATACCTTAACGATTAATTTGAGTGAAACAATCAGCAGCAATCTTATGCCTGGCATACCTTTTAGCAGCATAGTACGATCTCTATCAGGTGCTAAAAAACATGAACTAAAACGACTTGATGCCATATTTCGTGGCAAATCTCGGCGCGCTTTTCTAAAAGGATGGGCATTGGGCCAAGACTGTTTGCGTTAGAGCCGCCACCCAGTGTTGAAGGTTTGGTGCTAAGTAACTGGATTGTTTTACTCACCTATTTACAAGCGCAGTCTCACTCGATCGTTGAGTTAAGACCCTAGCCGCATAGCTTCTTAAATTCTATACAAGATAGCCACATTGGCTTGAATCTGTATTAAACTGAAGAGTCAGATATTAGGAGATAAAATGGATAATTTAGGTTTTGTAGTTGCTGCCATTATAATTTTGGTGCTTATATTTCGGAGCATTGTTCGAATTGTGCCTCAGAATTCCGCGTTCGTTGTTGAACGTTTAGGTAAATTTTCGTCGACCCTTGAAGCGGGCTTTCATCTACTAGTGCCGTTTTTAGATCGAGTTGCGTATAGGCACTCTTTGAAAGAATTTGCCTTAGATGTGCCTGCCCAGCAAGCAATCACCAAAGACAACGTTCCCTTAGGCATCGATGGGGTATTGTACCTGCGAATCATGGACCCTAAGTCGGCGTCGTATGGCGTTGAGAATTTACGTTTCGCAATCACCCAACTTGCGCAGACAACTATGAGAGCCGAAATTGGTAAGATAAGTTTGGACGAAACCTTCGAATCACGCGAGCATATTAACGCCACCGTTACTCAGGCGATCGACGAAGCGTCAGAAGCATGGGGAACCAAAGTACTGCGTTACGAAATTAAAGACATTTCTCCACCGGCAACGATTCTCGACGAAATGGAAAAACAAATGGCGGCCGAGCGCCAACGACGAGTAGACGTGACCACCTCAGAGGGCTATCGCCAAGCGCAAATAAACGAAGCAGAAGGTGATCAACAGGCACTTGTATTGCGTGCACAAGGCAATGCCGATGCGGTGGAAATTGAAGCCAAAGCGCGTGCTGTTGCAATTCAAACCATTTCTGCAGCAATTAATCAAGACGGCGGAACCACAGCAGTCGCTCAACAGCTCTCAGAGCAATATATTGCCGCCTTCGAAAAATTAGCGAGAGACGGCACGGTAGCGCTATTACCCACTGATGGTTCAGACGTAACCTCAGTGGTGAGTAAGGCGTTTACGGCGTTTGAAGCTCTGAAAAAGCAAGTCGATAAATCACAACAATCAAACTAAAACGAATAGGAGATACCCATGGGCGAAATCTCACCCACCGCGTTTTATTTAGGCCTGGCCGTTGCTTTGATCGGAGCCGAGCTTCTGATCATGCAACTTTCTGTCTTCTGGTTTCTATTCTTTGGCATCGGTGCTTTGATCGCCGCATCGGTAAGCTTGTTGACACCGTTAAGTTGGCTCGCAAGTACCAGCATTTTCTTGGTTTCGTCGGTGCTCGTCGCTATAGCGTTGTATCCCTTATTGCAAAAGTGGCAAAATAAGCCGGCTCCCATCGCCGGCAACGACGCAATAGGCCAACAAGTTGATGTTCTTGAGGCTGTTGGCCCTAGCTCAAACGGTAAAGTTCAGTGGTCGGGTACCGACTGGCCAGCTCAGTTAGCCGACGGCGAGGATGGAGAAATCGCGCAAGGAGAGGTCGCTGTAATCACAAAATTGGAAGGTATTCGCTTAATAATTGCTCGACAATGAGAGACTTATGGTACTCCTCAAAACCTCTATAACACTGCTTGCACTGATCAGCGCTTTTTTTATCGATACCGCTTATTCGAGTACACCTGAAAACAAGCTTTCCTACCCCAGTTCTATTTCGCTTGAGCTAGCTGATCGCTTCGCTAAGCTTGCCTTGGCGTGTGTTCAACAAGAATTTCCCAACAAAATTTCTCGCACGACTGATTCGGCTGATGCAATCGGTCGGCCACGCAAGATTTTTCCAACCTTTTACGGCTGTTTCGATTGGCATAGTTCGGTTCACGGCCACTGGTTATTAGTTCGATTATTACGCCAGAGTTCAGACCAAGCTGTTTGGCGCGAAGACGCCATAAAAAAGCTGAACGAGAATTTCACTAAAGAAAATCTGGATGGTGAAGTCGCAAACTTTTCTCGACCTGCGCGAGGGTCTTGGGAACGGCCGTACGGATTAGCTTGGTATCTACAGTTGACAACCGAGCTCAGACAATGGGATTCCGACCAATCAAAGCAGTGGTTACGATTGCTAGAGCCCTTGGAATCCGACATCGTCGCGAGTTTGAAACAATGGCTGCCTAAGCTGGCGTACCCCATTCGTCTCGGCACACATAATCAAAGTGCGTTTGCATTCGGCTTGATGCTCGATTGGTCCAGAGTAGCGGGCGATGGTGAAATGCAACAGCTCATTATTCAGCGATCGCTGGCGTTCCACCAAAATGACATCAATTGCCCATTAAGCTACGAACCCAGTGGTGAAGACTTTTTATCACCGTGTTTAATGGAAGCCGACTTAATGAGACGTATCTTGCCTCAACAGGAGTTCGCCGATTGGTTAGCTGAGTTCTTACCATCGATACCCAAAGACGGTTCAGGAAACTGGTTAGCGCCAGGCATTGTAAAAGATGCCTCAGATGGAAAATTAGTGCACTTAGATGGCGTGAATTCTTCCCGTGCGTGGAATTTGTATAACATCGCGCGGGCACTACCTGAAGGGGACCCACGTAAAGCCGCTTTGGTTAGTGCCGCTAAGATTCACGCCGATACCGGTGTCGCGGCGGTGTCAGACGAACACTATTCGGGCTCACATTGGCTAGCCAGCTTCGCGACCTACTTGATGACTGACCGCGGCTGGAATCAAAAATAGTTAATTTAATCTTTCGATAATCTGCCTACTAATTAGGCGCCTTCTTTCGTTGATACATTCTGACATAGTCAACTTCCATTCGAGTTGGAAAGGCCGAGAGATCAGTTGGGCCTCCGGCACCACCCCATCCGCCGCCGATGGCTAAATTCAGTATCAGGTGAAACGGATGGTCAAACGGCCAATCCTGCCACGCGTCGGACGATTTCAGATAAGTAAAGTAAAGAATATTGTCCAAAAAAACATCGATTCTATTTGGGCTCCATTCCATCGTATAGACGTGGAATTTCTCGGATACATCAGGCGCGTCAATGCTGGCCTTACGTTGCTCTCCATTGACCCAATAATAAGCCTTGGTGTGCACCGTTCCGTGGACTAATCCGTGGTCATAGCCCACGTGTTCCATGATATCGATCTCGCCTGAATTCGGCCAAGCATCACAGTCTGCACTGCCTTGCCAATCGGTTTTCTTTTTGCAGTTACTCGCATAACGAAAAGGGTCTGTAGGTAACATCCAGATAGCCGGCCAAGTTCCCTGACCCTTAGGTAAACGAGCACGAACGTCAACCCGCCCATAATGCAAATCACCCTTACCGGCCGAATGAATTCGCCCTGAGCTAATATTACCGCCCTCCGAATGTGCTTCAATAATCAAACGTCCATCGGCTACTCGAACGTTATCTAACTCATCTGTGTACGCTTGGTCTTCATCGTTAACTTTGCCAGACGGCCAAATATCGTAGCTCCACTTTTCTTGACTAGGCTGACCTTCATAGTTAAATTCATCTCCCCAGATTTTGCTCCATTGATCAAGATTGCTTGCCTGCTTGGCACGAACAACAATCGCATTTATGAGCGGCTCGCCAACGATCGCCTTAAATTCTATGTCCAATACGCCATCATTAATCTCAACATTCTTAATGGTTCGGTCAAGCGACGATTTACCATTTCCGTCGCGCGCCAATTTCACATCTAACTTAGAGATAACCGTGTTACTTTCAGCTAGTACGTTAAAAACACGATCCCCTATCGCGAGATCATCTGGCTCAGCAAAGCGAAATATAATGTCATAAATACCATTCGGTATTGTTTGTTGAATATGCATATCTCCAGTGCGGTAAGTTTGATAAACCGTGACGTCTTGCGCGCCTTTTATTGTCTTTATCTTTCCCTTCTCTGCCGCCAAGGAAAATCGGTCTTCAGTATAGATAATTCCATCATTGCCAAGATATTCAATCCCACCTAGGTTAGACGCCCAAACGACATTGGAATCGGATTCAACCTCCATCGTTTTATCAGTATTTCGTGGCTCAAACGCCGATTCGACTTGTTGCTCACTAGACGCACTCATGGGCACACCTGCAATTACGGCGATCAAAAAAGTAGTCGTTAAATAGTTCATCCTCAACCTTTTAATATTGTCGATCTAACTCATATAAAAAGCCTCGATGAAATCCATCGAGGCTTTTGACCGTGGTATACCCCTTCGTTAATTTTATTTACGACGAACGGACCGACCACGTTTTAGCCTTAGAAGTTAGCTCGAAGACCTAATGTATAACGTGGGTCTTGGGTGTTTTCGAACAAGAACTGTTCCTCAAAACGACCTCGCTGACGCACATCTTCTCCAAACATATTAAGAATTTCGAAGCTTACGCTCAGATTCTCATTGATGTTATACGACGTACTTAGGTCCCACTGTAGGTACTCTTCGGTGAATACAGGCTCGTTGGTGGCTCGAAGTTGACCCAATGCAAACAAGAACTCTTCACGATAATTCGCGGCTAAACGAATTGAATACTTTTCGTTTTCGTAGAAGCCAACGAGGTTAGCTGAGTCACTCAAGCCAATTAATATCGCTTGCTCGTCTAGATTACTAGGATCAAACTCAGCATCCGAATCAACCACCGTTAGATTCGCTTGCATACCAAAACCCGTTTCACCAAATAGATGCTGAATATTCAACTCTATACCTGTGACCTCACGTTCTTCCGAGTTCAATAGACGTGTAATATCAAAGTTCGCAATTGGATCACTGGCTTGGCTTATAACCGTCGTCGCAGGCGTGTTCAATGGTACTGGTACGAAGCGACCTTCGGGAGTTCTCAATGGATTTCCTACTACATCTAAGATCACGTCAGATTCAACATCGGTAATGATGTAGTCGTCGATCTGCTTATAAAATAAGGCAACTGAGAAAAACGAGCTATCGTTGTAATACCACTCATACGACAGGTCGATATTGTCAGAAATATAAGGGTCCAGACCTGGGTTACCGCTACTGGCGGTAGACACACCTGGTCGGAAATCGCTGACCGTGGTGATTGGGCGTAGACCATTTAAATCTGGGCGAGCAATTGATCGACCATATGAAAAACGAGCAACGTGATTCTCGGCTACCTCAAGCTCCACATCAAATGACGGAAGAAATACAGAATAATTCTCATCAACAACGAAGAATTCAGGTGCTGAGTTCGGGTCAAAGACCACCGACCCTTCAGTATTGGAGGTGATTTGTAACGCTTGTGGAAAGGTTTGAAAAGCAGACCCTTGGACATCCGTATCTTCATAACGGATACCTGCATTAATTCTACCTGGGCGACCTGCCAACTCGAAATCAGCACTTAGGTCAAAGTACAATGCCAAAGACTCTTCCGCTGCGCCAAAAAAGGTCGGCGGTGTGTTGGCCAGAAAAACGTCGTTTTGCGTTGGAAAGGTGTTTGAAACGATGCCAGTAATATCAACTTCGTTAGTGGTTAGAAATGCACTTGGTGCGCCACTCGAACTCGGTGCGTTGATGAAATCTGGGCACGTTGGGCAAGGAACCAAACCCTGAAATTGAAAGCCGACTAATAGTGCATTGGTTTCGACTTCATAGTCTATTTGTGACAACCCTGCACTAAGCTTAACACCATCAAAATCCCAGTCTGCTTGTAGCTGAATTTGGTCGACGGTATTGTCTATTGCGATATTTCTCAAAACCGTTCCTAAGGGTGAGAACCCAGCAGGACTCTGAAAACCAGTAACTCCAGGAACAGGGGCCCCACCACCAAATTGTTGATCTCCGCGGAACGCGCCCGAATCATCAACGGAAATATCGACGCCGGTTGGGCGGTAACTGATATCGAATGTATTGCCTAGAGGCCCTTGTGCAATCTGGGTAACATCAGCTAATTCGTCGCCGGGCTGGCTTTCTGCTTGAGATGAATGCGCATCTAAGGTTAAACGAAGACTGTCATTGACATCCCACTTCACATTCAAGCCAAATGAATCGTTTTCGATGTTAAGTTGGTTTTGATAGAAGATTGCATCCGCTGCAGAATCTGAGCGAGTAACACGCAATAGACTATTATTGGGCGACAACTCAACATTGCTTACGGTATTGGTTCCCACCACACCAAACAAACCCGTCTGGAAACGCTCTTGCTTGTTTTCAAAACGAGAAAGAACGTAATCTAAGGTGATATCTAAACTTTCGTTTGGTCGAAACTGTGCCACAAAACCAGCATTGGTCCGTTCCCGCTCGTTGTGTTGAATTTCACCAATGTTTGACACAGGTCGATAAATGAATGGTATGCCGGTACAATCACGGAGACGACAATATTCGGCATATTCTGCACCGCCAATGTCATCACGCAACCAACCATCGGTGTGTGAAGATGATTCAGAAAAATCTCGTTCTGACACCGAAAAGTTAGCCAATAAGCCGACTTTACCATCGGCTAATATGGTCGAAAATAAGCCACCGAAGTCTGGAGTGATTTCTGAGCCATCTTCCACGGTAGAATCATGTATAGCTTTGACATTACCGACAATTTTTGTGCCTTCATAATCAAATGGTCGCGCGGTCGTCACGTTCACTGTAGCGCCAAGCCCACCACTCGGTAAATTGGCTCTGGTGGTTTTATGCACTTTCACACCAGACACGCCTTCAGATGCGATCTGATTAAAGTTAAACGCTCGACTCTGGGTTGCAGATGCAATGCTTTCCTGTTCAGGTGAATTAGCGGTGGGTAGTTGGCGCCCATTGAGCGTCACAAGGTTGAAGTTAGGTCCTAGGCCACGAACTGTAATCTGACTGCCTTCTCCGGAAACGCGATCAATTGATACGCCGGTGATTCGTTGCAGCGATTCCGCCAGATTAGCGTCGGCAAATTTACCGATGTCCTCTGACGAAATGGCATCCACCACGCCATTTTCATTACGTTTGATGTCTGACGCTCGTGTCAAAGAACCACGAATACCGGTGACCACAACTTCTTCTAATATATCTTCTTGCGCGTACGCATTAATCGGCGCCATTAAAACACCACTCAAAGCTAAGCCTAGCGCTAATGATCGCGCCCCACGCGGCGCGATTGCCGTCGAAACAGCCTTTCCTATTCGGGTTTTCTTTACTTCTCTCATACGACTCATGTTAGTTCATCCTCATCTATGGTGTGTCATTGCTTTTATTATTTGGGCCTGCACACTTGTTACCCAATCCGAAATTAACTAGAGATTTCGAGAGTCCAATATATTAAATGCTAACGTTCCAGCTCGACCGAATAACCGAATATTCCGTTATTTGGTCGTATTAATTTCAAAAATTCTCTCAGTCGGATTTTTATTGCGACGAAGCGGGCGTAGGGCAAGACGAAGCGTCGAGCCATGTTAACGTAAAGTGTTAGTATGTGAAGTGCGCTTAGTTCTATATAGGGTAAAAAGTGTCTGAAACCATCTTCAACATCCACGATACATTGTTATTAGCTACCTCTTTTCAGAGCCTGTTATTTGTATTGTTGATAGTTTGGCTAAAGCGAGACCTGCACCTGAGCGACTTTTTCTTGATTGGTTTCTTTTTAGCCCAAGCCGCCGTACCCATGCACCTCCTGGTCAGTTATGGCGAAGAATTCAAACATATTGCCCTATCGCATTCACCGAATTGGTTTCGCATATTTGACATCGCCTATTGGGTCGAGGGACCATTGTTGCTTTGGTATACGCGATCCTTGCTCTATAAAGAGTTTCAATTAGGCAAGCTGGATCTGCTCTTTTTGGCCCCCGCGGCGGCTTATATTACTTATACACTCACTACCTTTTTCAGCTGGGACTCGGCCGACAAGGTACTTTATGTCCAGCAATATGGAGACTTACTTTCACCGTCGGTTCCGCGTCCATTAGAGGCGGCGCGAGAAATTATTTTTGTCACGTTTGGTTGCATGTGTTTAATGGAAATAAGCCATGCGAAACAGCAAGTTCATCATCGATACTCCTACATAGATAAGATTGACTTTGTATGGCTTGCTTCTTTGGTAGCCACCTTTATTTTATTGCGCGCTTGGTCTCTGCTAGTGGTTGGCCTCGCATTTTTAAAGCCCAACCTGGGTTTCGATATTTTTAATGCTCTAGGCCTAGCCGGTAACTACTTGATGTTCGGCCTGATCAACGTGCTTATTTTTTTCAGTATGACCCGGCCAGCCGTTATCACTGGCAAAATTTCAAAGAAGCACATTCACACAAACAACCCTGAAGTCGATGCCGACCCAAGCCTAGCCCAGCGCATTCAAGAGCACATGGCGAATAAAAAGCCTTACCTATCTCACTACCTGAACCTCGACGAATTAGCCAAGCAACTCACTATGCACCCGCGATCACTTTCGGTGGCGATTAAGAATAACTTCAATACCAACTTTTACGAGTTCATTAACTCGTATCGAATCAAAGAAGCCATGCGCTTACTAGAAGACCGAGAAAATCCCTATCGTACTATGATAGAAGTTCATGGCGAGGCTGGCTTCAATAGCAAGGCTACCTTTAATGCAATTTTTAAGAAAGTGGTTGGCATGACACCGACTCAATATAAAAAGTCCAAACAGACTGCGCAGTCGAGTTAAAGGACTCACTCAATGATTTGCATGGTCAAGCTTACAAACATCAATTTCAACGCTCGAAGTTTCAAACAATTCTGGCAATTGCAATCAGTGTTTTGGTTTGGTCTATGCGTTATCACATTTTTAACCTTAACCGTTTGGTATGGCCAAATAAGTTGGCGACACATTAGTCATACTGCACTGCAAGGCGCCTTAGGCTTACTATTATCTTTGCCGTTGCATTTAGGTTTTAGACAAATTTGGAATACACCACTTAAATTTCGTATCCCCTTCAGCTTGATCGCCGTGGCCATTGTTTCCTGTGTATGGAATATTTGCCGAATGATTCTGTTTATATGGCTGACCAATGAAACCGAAATCTGGGCTGACTTTGGTGGGTGGTTCTTTGGGGCTCTATTTGTCTTTTTATGTTGGACAGCACTCTATCACGGAATTGGTTATTTTCAGTTACTTCAAGCTGAAAGTCTTATGAAGCAAGAAGCAGAGAATTCAGCGAATAACGAAAAGCTTAAACGCCAGATTGCTGAAACCGAGGCGAAAGACGCGCAGTTAAAGATGTTGCGTTATCAGCTAAACCCTCATTTTCTGTTTAATACATTGAATGCCATCAATTCTCTGGTGGGCACTGAAAACCCCAAACGAGCGCAGAAAATGGTGGTACAGCTAAGTCAATTTTTAAGGTACTCACTGGACAATAACCCCGAGATGAAAATACCGCTCGAACGCGAAGTCGAGGCCCTATTGTTATATCTCGAAATAGAAAAAACGCGCTTTGCAGAACGTTTACAACTAAACTTTAGCATTGACGATGATACGAAAGCCGCGTTGATTCCCAGCCTATTATTGCAACCGTTGATAGAAAATTCTATGAAATACGCTATCGCGAAAAGCGAGGAGGGCGGCGAAATCCGTTTACGCGCTCATACCTCTGGCGATTTATTGGTACTGACGCTTAGCGATACCGGCACTGGCTCGAGAATTCAGAGCAGTAAGATACAAAGTAGTGCGGGCCGTGGAATAGGTTTACGCAACACCGTCGATAGACTCAAAGCTTTCTACGGTAAGGAGTTCCATTTTGATTTAACCCCTAGCTCAAGAGGCGGGCTGAAGACCGTAATCCAAATTCCTCTCGAGACACAGGCCGATACCAATAGGAGGCTGAATTGAAAGCTATCCAAACCGTCATCGTCGACGATGAACCTCTTGCATTGAATCTTCTACGAAGCTATTTGTCAAAGAACGCAGACATCAACATTATTGCCGAATGTCCAAATGGCCGCCAAGCGATCGCCGCCGTTAATGAACACCAACCTGATCTAATGTTCTTAGATATTCAAATGCCAAACTTAACCGGCTTCGACGTCATTCACGCTTTGCAATCAGATGTTACGCCCTTGATTGTATTTATTACCGCATACGATCAATATGCGCTTGAAGCATTTGATGTTTGTGCAGTTGATTATTTGCTCAAACCTTTAGACGTAGATCAGCTGGATCGAGCCATAAACCGTTGCCGCGAGCGACTTGCTCAACAACAGTCATCAGGCAACAAATCTGACATCATTAAGGCCTTACGAAAGATTGGCGCCAAGGACCTTGCCTCCTCGATCATCAATTCAGAAGAAGTGCCAAATTCCACAAATCGCGAATTGACAGAGGCTGAGCAATATCCAAAAATTATTATAAAGGATCGGGACGTGATCAATTTGATCGATCAAAGTTCAATTGATTGGATAGACGCAGCTGGAGACTACATGTGCATCCACTCTCAAGGTCAAACTCACATTATGCGTACTACCCTCAAAGCACTGCTCGAAAAGTTGAATCCCTTACTCTTTCAGAGAGTACATCGTTCCACAATTGTTAACCTTAGCCGAATTAAAAAAGTGATCCCCTGCACAAAAGGGGAATACTTTTTAGAACTGGGCAATGATCAACGTATTAAAGTGAGTCGAAACTTTAAGTCAGCCATAAAGGAGCTGATCTCTTAACAGCCCAAAGCCAATAAATCAAACTCTTAGTCCACTCTGCGACTATATCGATAAGCTCATTTATAAGTCATTCCGTAGCCAAAGGCGAATAGAGGGTCATACGCCTGATCACCAAGATTTATTTCAGCTTGTGGTTTCTTCGGCCAAGAAAAGGACAACTTGCCTTGAAAATCGTGATCTCCAAATAGCACGTCGGCAACGCCTCGCCCTTCTGAACCCGGCAGCCACGCTGCGACAAACGCGGCCGCCTCAGCCAGCTCTTGGTTAATCAACAAGGGCCTTCCTGAAAGCAATATTGCGATAACGGGAATTCCTCTACTTCGTATATTTTTTATCACCGCTAAATCTTCTGGGTGAGAATCAGCGAGGTTTAGACTCGAACCATAAGGTTCGAGTATTTTCATCAAACCATTAATCTGGGAGCCGGCTTCAACTAACACATTATTACCAGTCCGCACGTCACCCATCCCTTCTGCATAGGGACGCTCTCCGATCACGACGATAGCAACATCGTGTTGTTCTGGGTCAGCGTCAAGCCCTAAACCGTCTTTGCTTAACACGGCGTTTTCAGCCTCAGTTTGAATACCTTCCCAAATTGATGTACCACCTTCGATTGATTGATTGTCTTCTACACCCTGCCAAGCAATGGTAAAACCACCACACTGGTGACCACGGTTATTGGCACTTTTTCCCGCCACCAGAATGTTTGCACTTTTTCTAAGCGGCAGTATTTGATCTTGATTCTTTAGTAAGACCATCGATTTTCGAACTGCCTCACGCGCCAGGTCTCTATGTTCTGACCCACCAAATGACGTGTCGTTGGACCAAGGTCTCTCCATTGGTTGAGGCTTGTCGAACAAACCTGCAGCGTACTTTACGGTAAGTATTCGTCGCACCGCATCGTCGATACGAGACATTCGAATACTGCCACTGAGCACGTGATCGCGGACATGACTAATAAACTCACGCCACTGTTCAGACACCATAAACATATCGATACCCGCATTTACGCCTTTACCCACCGCTTCGTAGTAATCTTCCGAGAGGTAATCGATGCCATCCCAGTCCGAAATTATGAATCCCTCAAAGCCCATCTCTCCTTTTAAGACGTCACTTAACAAGTACTTATGACCGTGGCACTTATCACCATTCCAACTATTAAACGACGCCATTACGGTAAAAACCCCGGCGTCTATAGCATGAAAGTACGGTTGCATATGTATGTCTCGCAGCTCATCCACTGAAAGCGTGGTTTCGCCCTGATCGATGCCGTTGGTGGTTCCACCGTCACCGACCCAATGTTTAACACACGCGACGACCCCGTCATCATCCATGCTCGCTTGCAAACCTTCTACAAATGGCGCTGCGTAAGAACATACAATATGAGGATCTTCTGAATAACTCTCATAAGTTCGTCCCCAGTGGTCATTACGCGCCACCGCTAAGGTCGGAGCAAACGTCCAATCTACACCGGTTGCGAGAATCTCTTTCGCTGTAGCTTGCGCTATTCGCTTGAGTAAGGCCGGGTCATTTGCTGCGCCTAAACCAATGTTGTGAGGGAACACCGTGGCACCCTTAACATTGCTATTACCATGTATCGCATCAACACCGTACAAAAGCGGAATAGGCATATGCTCATCACTGTCAACCATAGACGCTAACCAATAGGCGTCGTTCATGTCGACCCAATCGCAGGGTCGATTATTACCTGGGCACGATCCACCACCGCTCAGTACCGAGCCCAAATGATAGTTCGTGACATCGGCTGGAGTACATGCCATGCGCTCCGGTTGCGTCATTTGACCCAGTTTTTGATCAAGCGTCATTCGCTCAAGCAAATTTTCAACACGTTGTTTGACCAAAGGGTCTTGTAGTCGGGTGTTCATTGGTTTGTCCTGTTAACTGCTCTATTCGTGAATTTCAAAATCAGCCCAAAGCTCGGCGTCTGAGTTTCCACCGATCCATACATGAAATCGTCCAGGTTCGGTTACCAACTGCATTTGCCGATTGAAAAACGCTAATTCGTCTGTATGCAGTGAAAAGCTGACTCGTTCTCGCTCCCCAGGTTTCAAGCTTATGCGCTTGAATCCTTTGAGTTCTTTGACGGGGCGAGTGACATCACCGACTAAATCTCGGACGTATAATTGCACTACCTCGACGGCTTCTCGCGAGCCAGTGTTGACCACGTCGGCGGCAATATCAATGGTCTCGCCCAAGCCTATACTTCGCTCAGAAGTGGTAATCTTGACGTATTTAAAATTTCCGTACGAGAGTCCAAAACCGAAAGGGAACAAGGGTTTATAACCTGCATCAAGGTGAAACGATGTCATACCCAGGGAGGTCTGCGGTGCGCGCGCGGGCACGTCTTTCATATTAACGCATGTATGGTCGGTAGCAGGGCGGCCAGTGTTTTTATGGGAATAAAAAATTGGCACTTGACCGACCGCCCGAGGGAACGTGACGGGCAACTTACCAGAGGGTGATTCAAGGCCAAACAGTAGATCGGCTATCGCCGGGCCTCCCATCGTACCCGGATGCCACGCAAACAAAATTGCATCGGCTTTGTCGAGTATGTTGCCTATTGTCAGGGGACGACCGGACATGATCACAAGTATCAGCGGTGTATCGGTATTGGCCACGGCTTCGATTAGCTCGCGTTGATGTCCAGGTAAATCAATATTAGCTCTGGAATGAGCTTCCCCAGACATGAACGATTCTTCCCCGACCACTAAAATTGCCACATCAGATTGTTGAACCGTCTCGACTACCTTGTCAAACTCTCGATGATCTTCGCACCGTGTTGTTTCGAGCCCTTTTACATAATTGACATTCAGGGTTCGACCAACTAGCTCCTCGATCGCCTGTTTCACGCTCACTGAATGGCGCGCTTCACCATCGAAAACCCAAGTTCCCATTTGCTCATACCCGTCATCAGCCAATGGGCCGATAACCGCGACTGAATTGAGCTCGGCTTGCGCTAGTGGAAGGGTATTCTGGTCATTCTTCAGTAAGACACAACTTTTCGTGGCGCTTTGCTTTGCCGCTTTTAGGTTCGCTTTGTTTAGTAGTTGAGCATGGTCTTCAGGCTTGGTATACGGGTTTTCAAATAAGCCGAGTTCAAACTTTAAAGCAAGTATCCGACCAACCATTCGATCAATTTGGTCAAGTGAGATTTTGCTCTCTTCGACTAGCTTTTCTAGATGGTCTAAATAGGATGAACTGGCCATTTCCATATCAATACCTGCCATTACCGCTTCGTAGGCCGCTTCCTTGTCGTCGTGCGTGAACCCGTGCACGCTCATTTCGACAATCGATTCCCAATCGCTGACGACTACACCATCGTAGGCCCATTCCTCGCGCAAAACAGTGTCCATTAACCAACGGTTACCGCTCGCAGGTACGCCATTAAGATCACAAAACGCCGACATGAACGACGATACACCAGCATCGGCTGCCGCTCTAAACGGGCGCAGATACACATTCCGCATTTCGTTTTCAGGGATGTTCGCCGTATTGTAATCACGACCACCCTCAGCTGCCCCGTAACCGGCGAAGTGTTTGGCGCAGGCAACTATTGCTCCTGGTTCCGCCAGACTATCCGACTGAAAACCTTTTACCATCGCCGTGCCTAAGACTCCGCACAAGTAGGGGTCTTCACCCAGTGATTCAGCAATACGGCCCCAACGAGGGTCGCGGGTAATATCAATCATTGGAGCAAAGGTCCAATTAATACCTGAGCTTGCCGCCTCATTGGCACTGATTCTCGCCGCCTCTTCAATGATTTCAGGGTCCCAACTTGCGGCCTGTCCCAGCGGTATCGGGAAAATAGTTTTGAACCCGTGGATCACATCGCGGCCAATTAGCAAGGGTATTCCTAGACGGCTTTCTTCAACACAGATGCGCTGCATTTCATTGATAACATCAACATTAACTTCATTTAGGATTGACCCGGCGCGGCCACTCCTTAATGCATCAATAAGGTGATCAGGAAGCGAATCACCACCGCCTTGCAACTGGCTCATTTGACCAATTTTCTCATCCAACCCCATGTTGGATAACATAGCCTCCACCTTTGATTTGATGCTGCTTTTCTGATTTGGCTCTATGTTAATTACTTTGTTCATCAATGAATCCTGACGTGATGGGCCATAGATCAGCCCTCAATTTTTAGTCAAGATACGCCATTTGTGTGGCGACACAATATCAACGAGATTAACTGGGTCAACGGTGAGACAAACCGGACTGATCGCGTTTTAAAAACAATATGTAACAAAAACAGTTCAGTTAGCAATTATGAGCGCAGACTCCCGCCCTATCTCAATTTTTGACCGCTTTGTCTCATAGCGGTTGTTTCTATACTCATTCGACGTACTGTGAAACAAATTTGCCATCTTTTCCGACCATTTAGTCAGGTCAAACTACCGAATTCGAACAACAAAAATAAGGTAATAAAGTCAATGACAGCATCCGTGCCAAACACTCTGAATGAAAAATTAAGTTTCAAAGAAAAGTTAGGCTATGGCCTTGGGGATTCAGCGTCGAATTTCTTCTTTCAAGTTTTTAACATCTTTCTTCTTTATTATTACACCGACGTATTTGGTATTGCTCCCGCGGCTGTCGGCACCATGTTCTTAGTAACAAAACTGATCGATGCGGTCAGTGACCCGGTGATGGGGCTTATTGCCGACCGCACCAAATCGCGCTGGGGCTCGTTTCGCCCATATATTCTCTGGGCCGCAATACCGTATGGCCTTTTTGGCTATCTGATGTTTGCCAGCCCAGAACTGTCTGATTCGGGAAAGCTAGTCTACGCCTATATCACCTACACACTAATGATGTTGGCGTACACCGCCATCAACGTGCCTTATTCTTCGCTGATGGGTGTAATCTCCCCATCGTCTCACGAACGAACTAAGGTCGCGAGCTATCGTTTTGTTTGCGCCTTTTTAGCAGCCTGGATTGTCGGAACATTCGTCGGCCCGTTAAAAACGTTGTTAGGCGGAGGCGATGAAATACTTGGCTTTCGATTAACAATGATTATTTTCGCGATTATCTCAGTGGTGCTATTTTGGATTACCTTCGCTACCACCAAAGAAAGGGTTCCTCCCCCCATAGATCGCTCAACCGATATTAAAAAGGACCTCCGAGCCTTACTCAATAATGGCCCTTGGATCGCGCTTTTTATTTCCGCCATTGCGGTACTCATGAATCTGGCGATACGTAATGGCGCGCTTTTGTATTACTTTAAATATTACGTTGGGGACGACGGCACCGCACTATTTTTGATTTTCGATAAGACGGCCGTTTTCCTGTCGCTTGGCCTACTCGCAATGATTATTGGCGTGATGTTCACGAAGAGCTTGAGTCAGCGCTTCGACAAGCGGAAATTAATGATAACGCTAACAATATTGAATGGCGTAACCATGGCCTTGTTCTTCTTTATCCCACCTGAGCAATACTGGTTAATGGTAGCGGTGAATTGCATTGGCAGTATCATTAACGGTCCGACGCCAGCGCTAGTGTGGTCGATGTACGCTGATTGCGCCGATTACGGTGAATGGAAGTCTGGTCGACGCACCACTGGCTTGGTCTTTTCCACCGTATTGTTTGCCCAGAAAACGGGGCTGGCCGTAGGAGCTGGCTTAGCCGGCATTATTTTAGGAGCGTTCGGCTTCGTCGCCAATGAAATTCAAAGCGAAGAAGCAATGTTTGGCATACGCTTTATGTTCAGTGTTGTCCCTGCTGTTCTTGCGTTCATAGGCGCCATCGCGCTTGTCTTCTATAAAATTGATAAAGACACACTGCAACAAATGGAGACTGATCTTGCCGTAGTTCACTCACAACGCGTTGTCGAGGGGTCACCCTAGATCGTAGTACTGCTAATCGCCATATTCATCATGTCGGCGAGACCAGGAATAGGTGGCGTCTTGAGGCCAGCCTTGGGGAGAGTCTTCCCAAGTTTCTTGCCGACCTAGGGGGGTCAAATCGAGATATGACCATTGAGTGCCTAAATACTCAACACCTCGATCGCCCGAATAGTAGCTCTGGTAAATAGTTTCTTGATCGCGGATAAAGACACTGACGCCGTGCTCTTCTCCATGCTCTGATGTTGCCCGAAAGTCATGATTAAAATCACTGTCCAAGCTTGAATACCACGGTATTGGTGAATTCCACCGCATACGGGCTTGGTACTTCGCCAACTCTGTGAACGGCGCTCTCGATACCATAACTAAGGTGGTGTCGCGTGCATGCAAATGCGCTGGATGGGTCATGGCATCTCGGACCCACGAACAACCTTCGCAACCAGCCTTAGCGTTTGGGCCATACATAAAGTGATAAACAATCAGCTGTCTGCGACCCTCAAACATGTCAAACAATGAAGTCGCCCCATTTGGGCCCTGCAATGTATACGCCTTTTGCAACTTGCGAATCGGTAATTTACGACGCTCAGCGTTAAGCGCGTCTCGTGCTCGAGTCAGTTCTTTTTCTTTAACGAGCAATTGATCTAATGCGTCTTGCCACTGATCGTCGCTTACAATTTCTGGGAAGGCAGTCATATGGTCATTCTCCAAGGTTGATCGCTAGGCGATAAAACGGTTATTTATCCGTACAAGCCTTCGCATTTAATCAGAAACGTGAAAATAGGACAAATGTCTAGCTCCAACTGGCCACCAGCTTAAGATCATTTTCATACGCTTTAGAGGTTTGCTTTCATGTATAGACCCTTTAAGCTAGGTCGCTGGGATTGGTCTGATAGACAGCGCTACCTCACCATACTCGCTAAAACTGGCCAGACACTGTGATAGAAGCGAACGCGCCTCTTTCTCGGTTTATCAATTGTGAATCGGACAATTGCCCGCCACGATCTGGTGTGAAAAATTGGCGTTGCCTGATAAAGTTTTGCCCCCCAATCGAGCTCCAGGAGAGCCTGGTCTTCAAGCCAAAATATCGTGTTGTTTCCACAAATGCGTCCCATTTGCTCGAATCTAAATTATTACTTTCTTCATCAACGAAGAAGAATGTGCCCTCTAGTTCGGCTTGATATGATACTCCCCAGGAAATCCTGTAACGGTCTAAATCTTGTCTAAACTCGGCCTGAATCGACGGTGAATCAATATTTGATAGGCCTCTGCGACGACCGGTAACAGGGTCATTGAAATTTGAATCAAGTAATTCAGCCTCAAGCTCGAACATGGCACCGTAAAGGTATTGAGACAGCGGCAACGAAGCGATTGTTTTTAAACCCCAAACGCGTGCTGACCCTAAGTTTGTTATAACTCGAGTACCGGAAGGTAGTACCGATTCTTCTAACACATCACGCCGCCATTCATGGAACAACTCTATGTTTAGCGCGCCCCAAAACTTTTCACTGATATCGATTGAAAATAACATTCGCGTTGTCTGATCAGGGCCTAGCTCAGGATTCCCAGCGGTTAAGCGATCATCTGACGCTGATGCAGAGGCGGCGAAATCGCCAAAATCCAATTGACCGACACTATGCCGCCCTCCCAAGCGCAACTGAACGTTTGGTTGATAGTCGTAAATAATGAACGCATAGGGTTTCAGGAAGAAAAACGATTGCGTATTTCGCACGTCGCCTGATACTTTAATCTCTGACAGTTCGGCGCTGAGACCAGTTTGCAAGGCCGTATTGTCGGTCTTTTTCCAAAGAAGGTTGGCAAACAATTCCACTCTGTTCTCATCCACGACAATATCGTCAGCGGGTAATGAAATCAGTTCGGTGCCCGTGTCCGTGGTTGCGCTTAAGGTCAAATTGCTAGCCAATCTATTATAGGCAAGTTCAACGCCGAAATCTGAGCTCAAATGATAAGGCTCTTGCTCACGCGAGGCCGTCGCGCGTAATATTGTTTCAAACTCTTCAGCATCTCTAAAAAACATGGCACTGGATAAGCGATTGTCATCTGGCTGCTCCAAAAAAGACAGCTGATTCTCTTCCGTGTCGCTTAAAGAAGACAATGAGACGATTTTGATTCGCCAATCATTTTCTAGCACACGCGACCAATTCACTCCGAACTCGCCGTCGAGTATCTTACGGTCAAAATTAATCTCTTGCTGGGAGTTTGGCATTCCACCATTCTCACCTCCACTAAAACCGAACCGCACAGTATCGGCGGAGGCCGGTCTACTCGTGATATTGGTGTTCAATACAATGTGCCCACTCTTCAATTTACGTGAAGCTTCTGACGACAATGAAAACGTTCGTGAATCACTGGGGCGTGACTCAGTTTGAAAAAGTGTGGTGACTCCATCTACGTCACGTGATTGTCGTATACCATCTAATGGTCGACGGTCTAACACCGCTCTTAGTCGACTATTGGTTTCCCAATGGCCGATGGTTTTAACAATGGATAGCTCGCCAGTTGAGTTCAATTTTCCGCCGGCCGCGCGCTCTAAGGTGATAGACCAATTTCCCAAATTTGAATCGCTTCGTCGAATAATATTGGCCACTAATAGCTGGCCCCCTGTTTCGCTCGAGTCGGCGTGCCCTCGTATTAAATCAATGCGCTCAACCGCATCGGCGGGAATTCGGTTTAACACTTCCTCCAAACCTCCTTTTTTCGACGCCGGCCTTAGCCCATCTATTAAGACGTTGCCACCATTGATGCTTAAACCTCGTGCCTCGGAACCCAGATCAAGACTGAAACCCGGAAGCCGATCTACCATGTCGCGAGCGGACTGAGGGTTGAACGAGCGAAAGTAAGCGCGAGAGAAACTTTGATAACGCACAACCTCAGGCTCACCACCTCGAGCAAGCGAGCTCGAAGTGATTAGAAAACTATTGGCCACAAGAGTAAACACAAAGAGAACGAATTTGATCATCGTTATTGTTCTGAGAAAGTTATCACTAGTGAGCAATCTAGCGTTGGCTCAATGTTAATGAATACCGTGCTTGCGGAATTGTGTATCAATGTATGTCAATCTTGCGCGCTCGATACATTCGGTTACAAACATTCTCTAAGTCTTGTGACCAAATCTTCTAAGTTACAGTATATTGATGCTTTACTAGAGAGACGGAATACAAGCCATGACCGTGTCAAACGCACACATATTGATCGTTGACGACGACCGGGATATTCGAGACTCGCTGTCGCAGTATTTGCAAAACAATAACTTTCGGTGCTCGACGGCGCCGAACGGTAAAGTTATGGATTCAGTACTATCGTCCGCGAAGGTAAATTTAATAATTTTAGACATCATGTTGGCCGATGAAGACGGATTCGCGATCTGTGCTCGGCTCCAGCAAGTGTCGCGTGTTCCAATTATTTTATTAACCGCTTTGGGAGAAGACACAGACCGCATTGTCGGTCTTGAGCTTGGCGCGGATGACTACGTAACTAAACCATTTAACCCCAGAGAGCTTCTCGCTCGAATTAAGTCGGTGCTACGACGCTGCCATATGTTGCCTCCTAGACAGGCCAGTTCGCGACGAGTCGTCAAATTTAACAATTGGCGATTCGACTTCACGCAAAAGGAAATAGTAAATACCGAAAACGTGGCCACTCGACTGAGTTCAGGCGAACATATTTTACTCATTTCATTGATCGAGCACGCCGGTCTAACGCTGAGCCGAGATCAATTACTCGATCTGACCAAAGGCAGAGATGCTCAGTTATACGATCGCAGCATCGACAATCAAATAAGTCGACTCAGACGTAAGCTTGAGAAAGACCCAAAATCTCCTAAAATAATTCTCACTGAATGGGGAGGAGGCTACGTTTTCGCAGCGAAGGCCACGCCAATAGAATGAAGCTTACATACAGCACCTTGACTGGCACCATGGTTGGGCAGATGGCGCTCATCTTAATATCGTCGTTCACCGTATTATTGGGCGTACTGTCTTTGCTCGAGGTACGCGACAGTCACACGGCATTACACTCGGCCAATGATCCTTCTACCTTAAAACGATTGAAGCGTATCGTACCCGTGATGAACAGCATCAAACCCTCTGAAGCAGAAAGATTTTTGGCCTCAGTCTCGTCCTGCCACGATGGTTACACTCTTTCTAACCACCCGTATCCTGCTACTCACACCACCCGTGATTTCGGGCCACTTATACACCAGATCAGTAAATTTGTATCGCTGGCACCGAGTGATGTCACCATCACCGACGCATTACTCACCAAACGACAATTCTCCTACTCAGAGTGTGAAGAAGAGGAAATCAACTTTCCAATAGACGGCATCGTCATCAGCGTTAAACTGTCGTCTGAGCGTTGGTTGAACACAGAAATACATCCTCATGAATGGCATTTTGGCCCGTCGTTTCACACTTGGTTGGTGAGGTCCAGTGTGGCCTTTATGGTTATTGGTATTATCGCCTTAATATTCCTTCATCAGGTCACTGCCCCTCTACGGGTATTAACCCACTCAACGTCAAATTTTGATGGCGAAAACAGTGTGCCGGTTATCGATGAGAAAGGGCCTCCTGATGTAAAAAGGGCCATCACTGCTTTTAATCAGATGCAGTCACGAATAGTAGCAGAAATGCAAAACCGGCTGTCTATGTTAGGCGCTATTAGTCACGATCTTAGAACTCCTCTCACCTCATTACGTGTTAAGTCGGAGTTAATAAGCGAAGCGAATGTCCGCAGCGATATCATTGACGGATTGAATAAAATTGAATCGTTAGTAAGCTCGGCCCTCGAATTCCTGCGCAGTGGCGCCATCTCGGAACCTAGGCGAAAAGTTTCCATAGCAAGCTTGGTTGAAAGTGAGTGCGCTGATCAGGAAGATCTTGGGGCATCTATCACATTTCATTGCGAGGAAGATATTGAGCTCATTTGCTACCCAAATGCATTAGGTAGAGCAGTAGGTAACCTAATAGAAAACGCCGTAAAACATGCCTTTGGTGCGCACGTTCTAATTCAAACAGATCTCGACTTTTTAACGATTTCGGTAATTGATACCGGCCCAGGGATTGAACAAAAGGACAAAGACCGATTAATTCAACCATTTGAGCGACTTTCCAAACACAGGGAAAAATTCAGTAGTGGTTTTGGCTTAGGCTTATCTATCGTAAACGCCGTTGCCAAGCAACACCGAGGCACCTTGCAGCTTAGTTCAAATAAACCGACAGGGCTGATCGCATCCATTCAAATACCAATGACCGTTCACTTAGTTAACACTTCTAGTTCGTCCTTGCGCCCAACCACGCAGGAGACTAATCTTTTCTGACATTAGCACAGACAGTGGCTGCGTCTCGCTTATCAGTCGCTGCATTAATTCGGTGTCGGCTACCGCTCGACTTTGATCAGCCTTTTTGTCGGCGTAGCTATGATACACGGCCGACACCACGAGCTGCTCTAACTCAGCCCCAGAAAATCCGTCGGTGAGCTCGGCTAACAAATTAATATCAAGATTTTGAGCACTAAGCTTACGGCGTTGAAGGTGAATTCTTAATATCGCCTCACGTTCAGTTTGCTGGGGTAAATCAACAAAAAACACCTCGTCGAACCGGCCTTTTCGTAACAGCTCTGGTGGCAAAGCGGTAACGTCGTTTGCCGTAGCGACAACAAATACCGACGCTTTTTTTTCTGCAAGCCAGGTTAAAAATGTACCCAACATGCGTTTCGAGACATCGTCACTGCTGGACACTGCTGACATTCCCTTTTCAATTTCATCTAACCACAAAACACACGGTTGCATTTGTTCAGCCGACCGTAGCGCTGATCGTAAATTTTCCTCGGTCTGGCCGTAAAAGCGATTATACAGAGTGCCAAAATCCAAATGCAGTAACGGCAATTGCCACGAACCTGCAACGGCCTTGGCTGCCATGCTTTTACCACAGCCTTGAACTCCCAACAGCAGCATGCCTTTGGGCGTGTCATCACCAGGTAAATCAACTTCACCCAGAAAAAACTGCCTCCTCAAGCTTAGCCATTGTTTCAGCTTAGAAAATCCAGCTATTTCATTTAGCTCGGTATAGTCCAACTCTAAATTCAGAACATTGTCTTTATTCAACAGTGCAAATTTTTGCTCAGTTACGTCGGCGATATCTTGCAAATCAATGATGCCATCGTTCCAAATGGCGTGACGGACCATCCGCCTTGCATCGCCAAAAGAAAGACCACACAAACTCTTAACCAGCTGTTTAACCATTCTTTTTTCTTTTACCTGAAGCTTTACACCGTGCTCGCTAAGATAGTCAACCGCCAAATCATTGACCATTCTATTAAGCTCTGACACGGTTGGCAGCGGCAGCTCATAACGTGTCGCAAAGCTGTTTAGTTCTTCAGGTAACTTGATGGCCTGCGACAGCAAAATCAATGTGTGCTGAGGGCATTGATGAAGCACATCCTTAATATGTCGAATTGCCACAGGCTCGTGCAGGTAGTGATGAAAATCAACCAGCACATAAACACCGCCCTTATCACTTGCCTGAATCTGACCAAATAACTGATTAACATCCTTATTAAGACTTTGCGCAGAAAAATTTGGCGCTAAACGGATCAATCCTTGAGTAACTGTCCATTGAAAGTAGGCTTTTGTGCTGCGTTTTGCCAGGCGCCGAAAACCGTCCACGAAACAGCCTTCACGTTCGGTCTCGATAACAATTAAG
>CAYQVT010000001.1:93166-100765 GCA_964420885.1 uncultured Gammaproteobacteria bacterium | reverse complement strand
GACGAGGCTTTAATTCATAAGTATCAATGGCTTGAGAATATTTCAGGGTCGACTATTTAGACGATTGTGGATGCTAAAGCACAATGATTTAGGCGCTAGAACACAATAGGGAGTAATGGATTATCAAGCGGGGAAATGCTGATTAAGTAACTCATAAAGGCAGTTATCCTTAAAATCGTGGTAAGTAAAATCAAAAACTTAAGTTGTTTTGGGAAGTTTGCATACACTAATCACGGTATTACGTGTAAGCGCTTTTTAATCGGTTTTATCTAAACGAAAATCAGTGTTCCTTCAGCAAACTCATCAGTTCCGCGCCAACAATTAGATCATCCTCATGCCCCATTTTATGCTTACGAAGATAGCCCTGTTTGTCAATTATTAACAGAGTCGGCGTGCCATTCATACCATATAAAGACATCGTTTTGGGTATGTCGACCTTGTTGGAGGGCATGTCTATACCCACTGGAAAGCTTATGTTGTATTCATGTAAGAACGCTATTAGTGAAACCTCAGTCATAGCCGCGTGGTGCTCAAAGGCCGTGTGCAACCCCAATACCTTGATACCTAAATCCTTAAAAACGGCATCGACTTTGTGTGCTTGAGGAATCGAATTTTCTACGCACCCCGGGCATAACATTTGAAATGCATATACCACCACGACATTTCCTCTTAGCGATTCTAAGGAAATGTCGTCCTTGGTATTAAGCCATTTTTCGACGATCAATTCGGGTGCATGTGTCAACTTATTTGGCATAGAGTGTTATCTCTTTGAGAAATATTGATACCCGTCGATTTACACGACGCTACCTGGGCATCCTTCCATTTGCAGAATAAAATAACCTTGCCGACCAATGGTTTGCTCAACTTCAGGGTTGGCGATCTCTGAGTGACAAAAGTTACAGCGAGACTGATCTAAGCCATCGGGTGATTCTCTAATACTTGTTAACCACTGCTTACCGTATTCAAGAGCCTCTTCAGGGGATGTGCCAGATCTAACAAACACATCAAAATGCATTAGCCTATTATTCGATCTAGCATAGGAATCATACACATCAATTTTCATATTCTTCTTCCGAGTTAATAGCTATTATTGATGCCGGTAGAACACCAATAATAGCTTGGTTTTCAATAGTTACGCTGCTGTGCGTAAAGCGACCTTAGGAAAGTCTACCGGCACGTCGAATGCGACGTTGGTGTAGTTAGTAAATATGTTGAGCGCTATGTGAGCTAACACTTCTGTTACACCGTTGTTAGTGAAACCTGCCTCTTTGAGCGTTGCTATTTCCTTTTTGCTTACCCCGGCACGTTTTTCTACGACCGCGACAGTGAAGTCCAATGCGGCTTGAGTTTTCGCATCGCTTGCCTTTCCCGATTGTGCGTTTGCCATTTCTTCGGAAGTGGCGCCGGCCTTTTGACCTAATGCGGTATGCGCCGCCAAACAGTACTCGCAGCGGTTAAGATCAGCCACTAGCACAGCAATTTGTTCACCGAGCTTGGCATCGAGAGAACCCTTGCCTAAGGCACCAAAAGACGTCCACATACTTTCTAATGCGGCTTCTGAATTACCAATTGTTTTAAACATATTTGGAACCATACCGAAGGTACTTTTTATTTGATCAAATAGATTTCGATGGCTTCCAGTTGTGTTTTCGATATTGATTTGAGGGATTTGTGACATTTTTTTCTCCAAGAAGGAAAGGTGCATTAATTATAGTATCGAGTAGATACTATAATTATTCTAGCAACATCCATCTCAATGTCAACATAGTATCGACACGAAACTAAATAAAATCATCATTCATCACTGAAAAGGCAGAGTTAGAACTAATACTCAATCGGAGATGAGTTAGTGCCGTTCGGCAAGATCAAATTTTCTGCCAAAGTAATCCAAAATAGACAGTGTTTTTTCGATGCGCTTTACATTGCCAACGCCTGGAATACTGTAATCATAAGAAATGGCGTCGTCACCGTCAGGAAATATCAATTGGGGGCAAGACTGGTTGGTTTCGCCACAAAGCGTGTCTAAATCACCTCTGGGTTTCTCAAAGCCAACATATCGAACATCAATTTCTTGGCGAATTACAGGAAAGACACTCATCATGCCTTCGACCTGGGTGCAAAAAGGGCAGAAAAAGCGCTTTCCTTTGTATTGAGGGTCGGAAAAATTGGTTTTAAATAAATACAATATAGGCTTGTTATGTAAATTGTTCATAGCGGTGGTTACCTTGAGTGCGGATCAATACTTGTTGCTGTTAATCTTCCATAACCCCATGCATTCGTTTGAAAGATCGTGTGTTATCGAGCGACCGTAAGAATGCGCTGATATCGGCTACTTGTTGAGCGTCAAACTTTATGCCAATTTGGTGCCAGCCTGTTGCGAATACTGCTTGTTATAAGTCTGCAGCCATGCCGTCATGAAAGAACGGGGCCGTTTGGGCGATGTTTCTAAGAATGGGCACTTTGAAAAGAAAGTCGTCTTGTTTCCGTCCGGAGACTTCAGCTCGGCCCTTATCTTGTGTATTGGGATAAGGATTAACTAAACCCATTTTTATGATAAATTGCCCGCCCATTAACGGTCCACTGTGACAGGTACTGCAACCTTTATTCAACACCAGCCTTAAGCCGCGTTTTTCTTGCTCATTGAGTGCGTCATCATCGCCAGCTAGGAATAAATCAAAACGATCTTGCGTAATCAGTGTTCGCTGAAATGCCGCTAATGCTTCGCTTATGTTTATGTAACTTAATGGCCGTGCATCGCCAGAAAAGGCCTGCTTAAATGCTTTTTCATACCCTGCTCGTTTCAATTTCTCCACGGCTTCGCTTTCGGACGGCATTGCCATTTCAAGAGGGTTTAAAATAGGCTGCCTAGCTTGTTCGGCGAGCGTTTTAACACTCGCGCCCCAATTCTGTGCAAACTGAAACCCCGCATTCCATGTTGACGGAGCGTTTCGTCGACCAGGCTTTCCAAGCGCGCCGATCGATGTCCTTAAATTATCTACACCTGCGCCACCGTTGAGTATGTTATGGCAAGTATTGCATGATTGCGTGTTGTTTACCGATAAGGCTTTTTCAAAATACAGGCGTTCGCCTAGGCCTATCCGTGCGGGGCTGTCATTATCGGATTGATTCATTTGAGAAGGAATTCTGCCAAAGATAGAGTTCGCATGGTCACGCAAATCTTGTTTACCATCGGCTTGAATACTCGTGGTAAGACCTATATAGAGCGCGAGAGAAACGCAATGGGCTTTGACTCTATTTGAACCCAGAAAATTACGCAGACTCTTCATCGATCAACCTAACATGCAATTTATTGGCTCGTGCTTTCCATGACTCGGATAGGTGAGGAAGTTTCACAAGTTGAGCTAAGACTTCCCTGTTTTTCTTTCTGGCAACTAAGACCTCAAAAGCTTGTTTTACTGACACGGCTGAAAGAGGCCGTTCGATCAATTCTATTGTTCCGCCTTGTGCAATCTCACCTCGCTCTATCACGCGGTAATACCACCCCCCTTTCGCCGTGGTAACAACGGCTTTAACCATGGTTGCATCGTTAAAAAAGTGCCCCAATTTCCAACAAGGTTGGCGACCTTGAGTAACCTCGACCAAGGCACTGCCTATTCTGAATTTATCACCAATGAAAACGTTATCTTCATTCAGCACCGACGAGGAAATGTTTTCACCAAACGCGCCAATTTTATTAAAGTAGGGCGTTAACTCAGGCCGCGCGTTTCGCCAAGTCTTATAATGATCTATGCAATAATGGAACAATGCTTTATCCGTACCACCATGGTGTTTTTTGTCTGCCTGCGCATCAGAGCTCAACCCCTCCCAATCAAGAAATACACGCTCACTAGTTGCTACTTTGACATAGCCGCTGGGTTCGCCACTAGTGCCAAACTCTTTAACTTTGCCCGTTAAGACATAATCAATTAATGCTGAAAGTTTCATCACGAATATAATGTTTTCTATAGATTATCGTATTCGTCATGACTTGCTAAATTGACACTTTGAAACCTCGCAAATTTGCTTTTGGTTTCGATATTGATGATTTCATTCAAAGGAATAGTCAGGATGGTAGTTTTGGATTCGACGATCAAAGACTCAATAGTAAGACCAAATTCATTTTTTTGAGTAACCGTGGTGACGGCTCTGGCGTCGACTATCTCACCACTTCTTAATTCAAGTGTAAGATCGTAGCGATACATACACGCTATTTCGATGTAATCATGAGTACCACAACTTATGAGAGACACTAGATTCTGAGTGGTTGGGATTGTGCGACGATTTTTCATTTTATAATCTAAATTATTTTCTGTTGCCTGATTAGCTAACAAACGCCAAGCGTTAGATCAGGCCAACGCTTGGCGTTAAGGTTGCTAAAAATCACCTTCGTTAAAATAGGGCTGTGTCCAAAGAATTGTTTGTATTAAAACAGATTTAATCCAGGCTTGTTGCATGGCATTAACTTCATCTGGCGCATAATCAGAGCGTTCTAAGAAAGGCTTTAAGGTGGCGGTTACAGGATACGTTAGTGCAATTACATAGCGAGCTGGAATGTGGTTAACCGCCTTGGCGTTGTCCGTTTTATTCTTTTTAATACGATGGTGGCGCAATCCGATTTCGTACTGATAATTCAACCAATCTTGACCGTACTCCGCATCGGCCGTGTCGTAAATCCATCGAATAAACCTTTGTCGAACACGTGCTAAGTATTGCGGGTCAGGTTTACCCTCAGAACTTGAGAAATAGGCCAGCAAATGCGGCGTCGCACCAACGAAGCCATACCAGGTATCCAATATTTCTTCGGCATGTGGTTCCAATACTTTGCGGCTTTTTCGCAGCCACTTAGCGTCATCTTCAGTAAATAGGACGGTGGCTTTCAAGGCTTCTAAATCTTTCAGGGTAAAAGGGGCTTTTGCTAAGCCTACGTCGCCAAAAGTGTAACCGGGAATACTAGATTCCTCTTTTTGCTTGGCTGCATAAGTGGCGGGGGCGCCAACGCTGGCTGCGAATAACAAAATTATTAATAAATTTTTCATGAGCTTATCCTCGATAAAATAATGACAACTTGGTGTTTATGGATGCTGATTAACCACATATTACAAATGCATCAGCTATTTAGTATCGACTAAATACCATAATTACGTTATCACCGTTTAACTGAATTTGCAATAATAGTTTCTACTCGATACCATATAAACATGAAAAATAATCAAACAAATCATGTGCTGAGCTTATTGGAACGCTTAGCGAGAGTTATCAACAATGACGCGAGTATGAGTTCGTTAAAGCCTGCTCAGTGGGAAGCATTGCGTTTCTTTTCTCAAGCAAACCGGTTTTCGAGCAATCCCTCTGCATTAACCGGGTACCTGGGCGTTACAAAAGGCACGGTTTCGCAAACCATTAATGCGCTGAAGCGCAAAGGCTTGCTCGAGAAAAAGAAAGAAGAGGGAGACCGCCGAGCGGTTAACATCGTTTTAACAAAACAAGGCCAAGACAAGCTTCGTGAAGACCCATTGCAAGAGTTAACTCTTAGCTTGGCTGATATGCACACAGAAGCGCTCGAAGATTTGTCATCCACTCTTGAAAAACTGCTTACAAAAGCAATTGAGCAGAGAGCGGCTATTCCGTTTGGGGTTTGTGAAACTTGCCAATATTTTGATCGAGACTCGGCTCAAGGGGCACCACATCTATGCACCTTACTGCAAGTACCTTTAAGTAATGACGACAGCAGTCTTATTTGTAAAGAACATTCGAAACTGGATAAGTAGTGTTCTGTTTACTGGTCCTTTTTATTGATCCTTATGTAAACTCAACTCCTTCACCTAAATCGCGTTTTTGATGGCCTCTACTAAACGCTCTGCATCTCCAACCTTAATTCCAGCAATATTCACTCTACCCGAATTGGGCATGAAAATAGCTTTCTCTCTAGCAAGTCGGACCACGACTTTTTTATCAATTGGTAATAAAGAGAATATACCTTTCTGACGTTCGATGGATGAAAATTCTTGCATACCAGCCCCCAAGATACTGAGCTGCCGGCGCACGCCCCTTATCCTATGCTTCATTTCTCTCAACTCATTTAACCATAACTCCCTTAACTTCGAGTCTTCTAGAACAAGAGCGACCGAGTTGGCGCCGTGAGCTGGCGGCATTGAATAATTTGATCGCGCTAACTTTTCTAAGGTTGACTGGACAATTACGCGTTGCGAGACGTTAGGCGTTGCAGAAAATAGTATACCTGTGCGTTCTCGATACAGGCTAAATGCTTTAGAGCATGACATTGCCAGAAAGGCTTGCGGGCAAAGCTCAATTGCAGACCGCATTAATTGCAAGTCTTGTTTAATCTCATTGCCGAGACCATAGTAGGCGGCATCAATAAGCGGTAACACACCTCTCTGTTCAGCAATTCGCACAAGTTCAAGGAATTGATCACTCGCCAAATCTGCCCCAGTCGGGTTATGACACGGCCCATGCAAGATGATGATATCACCGGGCTGAGCCTGCTCAACAGCCGAGAAAATATCGTCTATACACAGAGACTGAGTTCTCTTATCAAAATACTGAAACGTTTGAATTTCGACACCCAGTGCTTGACAGATAGAGTGGTGATTCGGCCAAGTAGGCACGCCAATGTGAACAGTTATATTTGGGTTAGCTAAGGCCGCTAATTCAATGGCTAGACGAATGCCACCGCTTCCGCCGACACATTGGATTGCTGCGTAGCGATCAAATAGGCTATCTTCAAACAGCAACTCTCTCATAGAGTTGATAAAAGGCTCCACCCCTACTAGGCCCAAGTATGACTTAGAATGTTCGGCCGATATTAATTTCTGCTCCGCAAGCTTAATCGCTTTCATAACCGGAGAACGGCCTTCTGAATTTCGATAGACTCCAACCCCAAGGTCCATTTTATTTGCTCTAGCATCAGCTTGATACTCAGCCATTATCCCGTGCAGAGCATCGGGTTCCGGCGCTGCAAGAGTGGAATAAAAAGAGTTCATTTTTAAAAATTAGCGCCTTATTTCTTGTGTGTCGGCCGACTGCTTGGAGCGATGAGTTACCATTGTATGGTGTAATTCGTTAATAACGCCGCTGCCTGTTTTAGTACACATGAAGGGAAATAGACCATGTAGAAAACATGCAATACCGCCAACCATCATTCTCAATGCAAAAGTGCTGGCGGTTACTAAATGCTGAAAATACGACTCACCAACCGACGCTGGGTGATCAAGAAATAGTTTGTTAATCGGGTTCTTCATTGCCTAATTTATAGATACTGACGTATCTAACCATTGTTAAGGGTTTAAATTAGTGTAGCGAGATACATCCGAATCAGCATCCCAAATTAAACTCAAATAGAGTCACTAAGTGGTATAAAAACTCATAAAATTCTGAAAATTAAAAATAGTATTCTATTTATTAATCAATGACAGTGAAACTAATCGTTATTGCTCAAAGAAACTAAGCATGTGTTCGGCCACTAATTTGGAATGAAGCAATAAGCAACCATTACCCCATTCTGGAAAGTTTGTTCTGTGACCATTATTTAAAAAAGCGTCAACTCGTTTGGTGTATTCAAACACGTCATCACCAATATTC
>CAYQVT010000001.1:0-93156 GCA_964420885.1 uncultured Gammaproteobacteria bacterium | reverse complement strand
TCATTATCCAGATCGGCTGCCTTAGACTTTGTAGGCGCAGTGGAAATTCAGCGTTATAATTAAACGCTGCGGCATGCCCTTCTTCATATCGCTCTCCTCCTCGCAGGCTCTCAGCCAGAGAATCAATAGCCATTTCCAAGGTAAACCCTGGGCCTCGGAATTGAATAATACGTTCCCAAATTATTTTCACTCGAGTCCCTTCAATGTCTAATGGAATCGGCGCGAAGTACTCTAGATATTCATCAATTTCGGCTTGGTCACAGATCGGAGCACCGATACAAATGATTTTTTTAACGTGACCTGTAAGACGGTTTCCCAGCTCCACAGCAACCATTGATCCGGTGTGGTAACCGATTAGATAAACGTTTTTTAGCTTCTGAACTTTAATGACGTGCTCAACCGAATCAGCGTAGTCGCTTATGCTCGGAACATGACCGATAGGGAAGTGACTCGACTCCCCACATCCTGGGAAATCAAGAGCGAGGACAAAATGATTCTCGGCAAGCTCAGGCATGAGCGCTTCGAAACCTCTGCTGGATTTCGGCATCATATGTAGACAAATTATTGCCGAATCACTGCAAGGCTCTCCGGTAAATCGCAGGTGTATCTGCTGATCTACCCAATCTATGAATTTACGGCGAACTTTAAGCGTCACTTCTAAATACTCCCCAAATTGACCGACTGTTATTGAGAATTACTCTCAAAAGGTATATTGTATTATCATTATATCATTTAATATCAAATGATATGCAGAATATAAACGAGGAGATTCACTCAACCATGAAACGCTTAACCACCTTACTAGCTCTCTGTTTCCTAGCTGGCCCTAGCTTTGGCGAGGAAATATCGCTAACAGGCTATGATGCTTTTCAAGCTCGTCAAAAAACCATTTGTGGAACCACGGAACAAGGAAAAACTCGATACGGTATTTTTCAAGGCCGCAGTTATGCGCGCATACCAGGGCAAAAAGACACCGTTTTATTCAGCGTTTTAGGAATTAACGTTCGCCATTGCGCGGTAGTAAACGACAAAAAGCGTGGCAAGGGCTTTCGCAGTTTCGGCCGAGAAATCATGGTGTATATGGATCCTGAGTCTGGTGAAGTTATCGACACCTGGACAAACCCCTGGAGCGGCAAGGAAATAGAAGTAATGCACGTTGCAAACGACCCAGTTAACCTGCGCTCTTATATTTATGAACGTGACGAAAGCGGCCAACCCAGCCGGCCATGGGACGCCCACCGGTTCGGGGATACAGTGAGTACCGCCGACGAGATTCCGCTGTTCTACAAAAACCCGCTTGGAGGGGAATACCAACCCTATGTCGGCGGTACCTATCATGCTATGGAAATATTCAATAGCTTCTACGACGCAGATAAACTACTTAATCATGATGTTCAATCTATTGGTCAATCGTCAACTGGCTGGTCACGAGTAGCGAAATGGCTACCCTGGATGGAAATGGGTGATCGCCCTGGACTGATGATTTTCAATGCCAATAGCTTCAGTACCTTCGATAAGAATCGCATTCCAAAAAAATTGATGACCATACTAAAGAACCAGTATCCACTGTATATGACCCCGCCTCCTTTAGACGATGATCGAGCGAATGAAACATCATGGACTGTTTTCAAAGACCTACTAGAGAGCAGAAAAGAATCAAAATGAGTACACCAAAAAAGACCTCGAACATGGGCTGGACAAGACGTAAGGTTCTAAGCTCTATGTTAGCAACCACCGTATTGCCCAGTGATCTCTCCTTTGCAAAATCGCGCAAGCCAGATGTATTAGTCTTAGGTGCAGGGCTCGCTGGCTTAAATGCTGCGATGAACCTAGAAGACGCCGGCTACAAGGTGCGCGTATTGGAGGGGTCAAACCGCATTGGGGGCAGGCTTTATACTGCGGATGATTCAGAAGTGCCAGGTCACCCCGAAATGGGTGGCAGTGGTATTGGCAGCGCTTATTCCAGAATACTCTATGCGGCCAAGCGTTTTGACGTAGAGCTGGAAAACTCTCGCCCGCGAACCGAGCCACGCAAAGGAGAGGTGATGTATCACGTGCGAGGAGAGGGAATACGAGTAGAAGACTGGGCCGAGCATTCATTGAATCCGTTTGTAGATCAAGCGCGGAAAAAAGCCAGCTTATCGGGTATGCAGTTCTCTATCTATGGTGACAATCCGCTTCCGCGAGGTGACCTGCAGGCTTGGCAAAACGGCCAATGGGGAGACCATGATATATCGGTGTATGAGTATCTATCTAAACTCGGAATGTCGAGGCAAGCGATAGAACTAGCTGCCGGTACCAACATGAGCTACGGAACCAACCCACATGATCTCTCGATGATGATGGGCTACCAAAGCGGCAATCTGATAAAGAGCTTGTATCGCGGCGAAGGCGCGTTCGAATTCCAATCTTATGCCGCGGTTGGCGGCAATCAGCGCATTCCAGAAGCAATCGCAAATGGATTAAGGTCAGAGATTGTAATGGAACAACACATTCGTGCAATTCATTCGACGACAAATGGCGTATCGGTAGTCACTAAAGACGGGCGAAAATTTGACGCTCAGTACTGTATTTGTACCTTGCCATTCAGCGCCTTGCGTCATGTAGCGATAGACCCATATTTAGAAGGCAAGCAAGCACAAGCAGTCGATCAACTGGGCTACACACCGGTATTTCAAGTTCACTTTTTACCTACTCGAGAATTTTGGCGAGAAGACAAACTGCCTCCAAGCATGTGGACCGACCAATCTCCTGGGCGATTTATGGCTTTAAAAAATGACCCTAACAAACCCGATAAGGTGACAAGCTATATCTCTTTTGTTAATGAAGAGATGGCGCTCTACTTAGACAAAATGACTCATCAGCAAGCAATCAAAACCATTCTAGATGATCTCGCCAGAATGCGGCCATCTACCAAGGGAGCTCTCAAACCGCTTAAGGTGTGGTCTTGGAATCGCGACCCTTTTGCAGGCGGTGCATATGCTTACTGGAAACCAGGCCAAATCACATCATTTTCAAAAGAAATGCGCCAACCCTGGGAACGTATCCACTTCGCAGGCGAACACACTGCAGTGCTAGCGCGAGGCATGGAAGGCGCGATGGAATCTGGCGAGCGTGCCGCATTCGAAGTCATGGATCGTCTTGGATAAATATCAAACGCAACGTACTTATCACCCACCACATAAACTAACTAAGTAATAGCAATGAAAAATTTCACTACATCATTCAGAGTAAAAGTACTATTAGCTGGCACCTTGATTGCACTACTAAGCGTACAAACAAGCGCTAGGTCATTAGACCCCAACAGCCCAGCCGACAATATCGAAGCGTGGGTTAAAATGCATGCCGACACCAGTGGCAAGGTGGTTTATCGCCTTGGAAGCCTTACCGCATACGGCCAACCTCAAGATGTGTTAAGCCAACCAATGTTTACTATGGTATCGATCACAAAATTGGCATACCGAAAACTGGAAAACGGCGACTACCAATCCCAATATTGGGCCTGTGGTTTATATGCAAAACCACACACTCGAGAATTTATCGACGAATACCTAAACCCTTACACCAACGAGACTATTAAGTTAAAGCCTTACTGTAGCAACATCAGCGGCTCAACCTTTAGCGCCAAGAACGGCATGACATCTCGCGCCAATTTCGAGATGGATAGCACTGTGTTTGATCGTCCCTATATTTTAGAGTGGGATATCACTGGCGATACAGTGAGTATCAACCGCCCAGCATCGACACGATGGACCGAAAAAAGTTCAGGCATCACCAAAGTTGAAACAAGCATCGATAGCTTTACTGCAAAACTGTCTGACCTGTCTGACCCAGCTAAAACCAGCGTCGACGCGGTTAATCAGTATGTACTGTCTACTGAGTGGATGAGCATGTTAAAGATGGGCGATCGCCCAGGTAAAATGCTTTGGTTTAGTAACTCTACTAAACATTTCAATCAAGCAGACTTACCCAGTGAGGTGGTCAGCGCCTTTGAAAAGAGGCTGGGTGACAATATTCTCGATAAACCGCTAATTTGGGACGATACTGCATCGGAAAATAAAGCCGTATTGCAAAAGATAATGTCGATATGGCCGGGTGATTACAATAATCAAGCTCAATTAAAAACATTAGCAGAGCAAGGAAAGCCAATATGGCGAAAAGACGATTCGGGTAAAGGTGGGCACATTGAAGTTGAATCGCATTATAGAATTGTTGACATACCGGCGATCGGCGAACACGTTTTGTATGTCGAAGAACTTAAACATGGCGAACCTAACAATGTGTTTCGACAACGCCTGTATACCTTGCAGGACGACCCAAATACCAACACCTTACGAGTTAAGCTTTGGTACTTCAATGACAAGGAAAAATACGTTGGCGCATGGAAGGACCTAAGCACACTGAGCGACGTAACACCCGATGATATGTTTTTATTGAAACAAGAATGTGACCTGATCGTAAGGCCAAAAGGGAAAAAATTACATATGGCAATGCAAGAAGGCGCCTGCACCTTCGGAGATAAGCTATTCAACTATCAGGTACTGTTAGATGAAACCAGTTTTTGGTTTCGTGACCGAATCGATAATGCAAAAACCGGCGAAGAAATTAGCAGCGCCGGAGAGTTCACTTACCATGAACTTGATCGCTTGAACTAGAGTCCTTACACTCCTTTAACACAACAAAAATGGACGATTGATACCGACATCAATCGTCCATTAAATAGCGGAGCCTTATTTCTTGCTATTTGCGCGCCTCTTATCAATAATTTTCTTCATATAAGTCCACGAAGTTTCATTTGGACGAGTATCTCCCGCTTCGGGAGCATTCGTATACTCTGGGTAGTTTTCTCTAATTTCAGTTTTCATGGTGTCTGGTAGCCCATCCCAACTGCGAAGCTTTTTGCCCACCGCATTAAAATACATGAGTCCGGATCGATCACCCATATTCATCCAAGGTAGCCATTTGGCGATTCTTACCCAGGCGATATTTCCATATTCAATATCCGACTCTAAACTTAACAGTGATTCAGTGTTTCCACTAAAGTCAAAAATTTCAGCGCTATGGTAAGTACCTCCAATTTGCTTTTGATATTCTCCGCCTAAAGGATTGTGGTAAAACAACGGGATCTCAAAGCTCATGAAATAGGTACCGTCTAGAAACTCTGCAGGAACGTTTCGTTTCTTGCCCTTGTTGTCTACGTTAAATGTTGGACGGCTATTTACTGGATCATTAGCAACATGAATCACATCGACAACTTCGTCTGTCAAAGGGTTCTTCCATTCGCGTAGCACTTCACCTGTTTCGGCATCGAGGTACAACATAATCTCACGTGACAACAATCGATAACCATCGCCTTTTTTTGAATCGGCAATCGTCACACATTTACGCACATTCATGCCCATAAGCGAAAAGAGTTTGGTGTCTCGCTGGCCCGGAATCCGAGCATAAGCGTTACCCCAAAAGCTAAACGTAGTTTCCTCATTGTCTTTCAAGGAACACTGTAGCTTTCGGTTTACCTCAACATAAGCTGTGTCGCTATCGAGGTCTATTTTGTTTGCGTTGGCTGCAAAGCTTAGCATCGCAATTGTTGATCCAATTGTCGCTTTCCTTACTAACGGTTTGAGAATGGGAGATAGCGTTTTTATTGACATTTAGTGGCCTCTATAAATTCAGTATTTTAATGCGCTCAAATAAATTATTTTGATTTTTACACTCATTAAGACATAATGACATAGCAATATAACAAATAATTCAACTGTTTGCGAAAACAATCATAGAGCCACTATTGCTGCTAACTATTAAGCGTAAAAATACCGAGTTTGAGAAAACAATGACCAGTAAACGAAATAAGGAATACCTTCTTGCAATCTTGATGATATGCCTCTCATCATGCTCATCACCCCAAACAGAGGCCGACGCCCCGATAAATAATTCAATCGTCGATAGCGCAGACAATGTTTCGCTGCCGGTCTTAGTGCGGGCTGATGGCTCATACCCAAGCGTGCCATTAGCCAAAGAGACAATGGTTTTAAAAGTATTACAAACCAAGGTTCATTCACTTCAAGACTTCCCGAGCATTGAAGAGGGTTTGGAATTTAATCTCAGCTTTATGGAAGACATGGCAAAAAAGGCTTGTACCGAAGGTAAGAAGCCCGACCTGCTGCTCTATCACGAGTTTCCGTTAACTGGTTATTCTCCGGGAGGCCGTACAGAGAAGCTGAATTACACCATTCAAGTGCCTGGCCCTGAAACACAACGCCTAAGCGAAATCGCGAAATCATGTGACACTTATCTGGTTTTCGGTAGTTACGCTACAGATCCAGAATGGCCGCGCCATATTCTGAGTTTAAACACCGTGATTAATCGCCAAGGAGAGATTGCAAAGGTATTTTGGAAATCCAGAAACATTAAACGAATCTACCCAGACCGAGAAATCACCACCACGACTATAGAAGCAGTTCGTGATAAATATCGCGCCAAATATGGTGCCGAAGAAGAATTCCCAGTATTACAAACCGAGTTTGGTAACATTGCCGTTAGTACCGTACAAATGGACCCATTTATTTACGCGGCATTCGCCATGCGCGGTACTGAAATAATGCTTCGCACGGCCACCTTATTTGCTGAGGATGATGTGACTTCAATGGCGCGCATCAATAACTTCTATACCGCGATGGCGAATTTTACGCTCCCCATAAACACCAAATATAGCGCTGGTGAATCGATCATTGCAGGTCCTAAAGGCAAAATTTTGGCCAAGTCACCTTACCTAGATAAAGATGACGTAATTGAAGCCGAAATACCGATTGCAGAGTTCCGCAAAGGCCGCAAAATTCCAAACTATGCATTGGACATGGTGATGCCGATCCTTCAACAGTACCAGCAAGAGTTTCCAATGAATCATCTAGATCTGCCACAACAAGATTTGCCTGAAACGGGCCAAGAGATGAAAGCCCTGATGGAAAGTGTAAGCCGATTTAAATCTGAGCCTAGAAATCCCAACGTTAATGTGAGCAATCATGAAGAATAACGATGATTTAACCCGCCGCCAAATAATGGGGGCGAGCCTTGGGCTTGGCTTGGCGATCACGTCCAGCAGCCGAGCAGCTTCTATCGAAAACTCGGTCAGCACAGATTTAAATTTTGAATCGACAGTAAAGCTATTAGGCAGTTTAAAAAGAGAATCGGCGTATACCTCATTTCAAGGAACGCTATCAGGTATCGTTGCTGACAAAACTCCGACGGTGATCTGCGGTTACCAAGGTTTGGCACGAACGGATTGGCAACCGCTCAAAACAGGTGGGTTTAGCAAGCGCAGCTTTGATATCGGCTTCTTCAGCGACCTAAATACAGGCGAACCTCTAGATAAAGTATTAAACCCTTTAAACAACGAGGTCGTTAAACCATTGCATTTTCAGTATGGAGGCGCGCCAGCAAAAGAGTTTACCCAGGAAATGGCCAACGAGTATCAATGGTCTCAACTGGGCGACCAGGTATGGCTAAGCGAGAGCGGCGCCGGAGAATTTGATCATCCGATGCCGATGGATAAGTGGGCGCGCGAGGCATCGGGCAAAAAACTGCATTACCGGTCTGAAACCAACTACGTTTCAAGTATCGATAAAATGACATCGCCACATAGCGCACCCTATTCTCTTTTCTGGTCGTCGCTTCTTTCTTGGGAACCCTGGCTACTCATGGGGCAAACTCAAGGTTTTAATATGTGGCGTGGTGTCGGTGTAAAATTAAAAACTGTCGACGAAGTACCCACGGCGATGCAGCGTTATTTAGCGAAACATCAGCCGAACTATTTTGATGAGCAAGCACCATGGCATAAGAGAATCAGTAGCTTCGACCGGTTTATGAATCTTCGATCACCATCAAAATAACCCTTCTTTTAATATGACCATCAAACTTAATCGTCGTCAAATTCTTCTTGGTTTAGGCCTTACTACCTTTGGTGGCTGCGCGCACAACTCATCAAGGAACACAAAACCGTTAGATGCTCAAGTTATCATTCTTGGCGCGGGTTTAGCTGGTTTAAATGCGGCTCGAATACTCAGCGCCGAAGGCATGGATGTATTAGTGCTGGAAGCAAACAAACGTATCGGAGGCCGGCTCTATAGCCTCGATTCCGGCGATGGGCGCTTTTCCGAAGCGGGTGGAGAACAAGTTGGGGCTGGGTATGCACGTATTCGGCACACCGCCAAGGACCTTGGAATCGAGATTCCCGACTACCCCCCGACACCCTCAGGCACCTTAATTAATTACAAGGGAAATAATTTACTCGCTGACGATTGGGTATCTCAGAAAGACAATCCGTTCCCAGATCAGTACAAGTCAATCGTGCCTGCCAGCCTATTAGGGAGATTGGCATTCAGCGCAAACCCCCTCAAAAATGTTTACAGCTGGTCGAATTCGAATCTTGAAGATGTATCAGCCTATGAATGGCTAACTGCAAAAGGGTTAAACGAAGAAGCATTGAAGCTCGCTGATCACACCCTCAATGCAAATGACCTAAAGTCGTATTCGATGCTTAATTTATTTCGTTCCTTGACCCTGTATACACAGGACAGGAGTCTAGGAAAGTCTGGCTTTATCAAAGGTGGTGCTCAATTGCTACCTGAAGCGATGGCCGCGAGCCTACCTAGACCCGTAGAATTAGGTCAACGAGTTCACACCATCACCGTCAGTGAAGACAAAGTTAGCGTTGAAACCAGTGATGGCACTTTCACAGCGGAAAACCTGATCAGCGCACTTCCGCTTCCAGCCTTATCAGAGATTGATGTTAACGCACCGTTATTAGCTGATCAAAAAAGCGCCATTTCTGAACTACCCTACACACAAATTCTGCAAATACATTTTAGAGTTGGCAATGCATTTTGGGAGCAAGACGGTCTGCCCGCTTCGATGTGGTCAGACGGGCCGCTGGAGCGCTTCTTTGCGCGTAAGGGGCTTGATGGAAAGCCAGATGGGGTTTTTCGTTCCTGGGTAAATGGTACTGGCGCTATGAATCTTAGCAAGCAGTCGGATTCGACCATAGCCGCTCTCTGTAGTTCGGAGTTAAAACGACTACGCCCTCATTCAAATGGTGACGTGGAAATCTTGAAAATTATTCGTTGGACCAAAGATAATCCGATGGCGGGAGGCGCCTATATGCACTGGGCACCGAACCAAATAAGCCGTTGGCAGCAATTGATAGGTCAACCAGCTGGTAGGTTATTTTTCGCTGGTGAGCACCTTTCCAAAATACACACTGGCTTAGAGGGCGCAATGGAGTCTGGCGAAAACGTCGCATTTGACATATTGAGCCTTTAATAATAAGCACCTAGACCGCCACCATAGTGCTGAAGTACATGCAGGATTTCGATACATATCGTCTAACAAAGCACTAACTATATTCATAAAATAGGGAACCCGTCTCTCTGTGTCATGACTTCATACAAAGCTAAGTCTCTGAAAATTCAATAAATACAGGTCATAGCACGAAAAAATAGTATTTTTCATAATGACCTAATTTGCTATTGATATAATGATATGTCATTATATTTTACATCATAGTCAATAACCGAAAATATATATTCGATGAGGAGAGTGCAATGAAGTTTGTTCCAAAAAAATTAAGTATGGCTATTAGTGCGGCCATTCTATCCCAGGCAATTGTAGCCCCATCTGTCTTTGCTCAAACAGAAGATGGTCAATCAATCGCGCTAGAGGAAATTATTGTTACTGCACGTAAAAAGGAGGAATCTCTTATCGATACTCCTCTTGCCGTTTCGGTGTTCGGCAAACAAGAGTTAGAAGCGGCAGGTTACACCAGCATTTTTGACATTTCCAAAGCGACTCCTGGGCTGTTTGTAGAAGATTTTAATGAAGCTTCAGCACGCGTAAATACTACTCCTCGGTTTCGCGGTGTGTTTTTCTCGAGCGGCGATCGCTTGCAACAAACAGCGACAATTTTTCTAGATGGAATCTATCTAAGTGGTGGTGAGCAAACCATTGGGGTCAATGAACTAGAACGAGTCGAGATTATTAAGGGACCACAGTCAGCCTTATTCGGGCGTAACACCTTTGCAGGTGCTATAAACTACGTCACCAAAGACCCTAGTGAAGAATTTCGGACCGACATCGACTTAACCGTCGCGAGCGAAGACGAATATCGTTTAGGGGTTGGAATCGAAGGGGAAATCGCAAATGGGGTAACCGGTCGATTGAGTGGTAACTTTGATCATGATGGTGGTGATTTCGCTAACGTCGCTGTACCAGGTGATGATCTTGGCGATGAAGAGAATTTCGCCATCAACGGCACAATCGTATTTAAACCAAGTGATTCCTCAAGGATTAAACTTCGCGCTTCATATCGAGAGGTCGATGACGGCGCACCAGCCTTTATCGCATCAAACGGTATTGCAAGCCATAACTTTGGCGGATTTGCTATCGATGCTAACGGCGTTGCTGATCTAAGTGATTCAGTGGTCCCTGCACCCCGTGTCGAGGGTCGAGGAGAAAGTGTCTTTCGCGGTGTGATTCAGGTACCGGATGAATCCACTCTCGGCCTGAACGCGGGTGCGGCAGAGATAGCAGCATATCGAAACACTCTTATAAACGACCCGCGAAATGCGGGCGCAGCGAGACTTGGGTTTACACCATTTAACGTAGATGAATTTGGTTTAAAGTTGGATTCAACTCGCATCGACTTACACGCGGATTTTGATCTTACTGAGAACATTGCATTGTCTGTATTAGCCGGTTACAACGAAGAGTCGTTTGGCTATTGGCAAGATTTCGACAGTGGCGCGTTTGATTCATTCCTCAGTTTTATTTCACAAGAAATAGAGGACACATCGCTTGAGTTGAGATTCTCAGGTACTACCGAGAAATTCGACTGGGCCGTTGGTGCTAGTTATGTCGATATCGATATTGAAGGCGTGAACGGAATCGCTAACACGTTTGGGTCTGTTTTCCAGTTTGGTGATATTTTCCGACCTGACCCTTTCAGGACTGGCGCTAAAACAACGGGCGTTTTTGCTTCACTTGACTACCGTTTTACCGATCAATGGTCACTTTCACTGGAAGCGCGGCGCCAAGAAGACGAAATCAGCGATGGCGATCTAACCGCAATATCTCCGGCAACAATCGACAACACTCTGCCGCGCGCTACGATCAAATATGAACCCACGGACAACTCAACACTCTATGTCACCTATAGTGAAGGCAATCTACCAGGAGGCTTTAATCCTGAAATTGGTGAACTGGACGCTTCACAACTGGCAGAGTTAGCAGCACTTGCACCTGGCGCTGATGTCACGTTTGGTGAAGAATCGCTAACTAACTATGAGTTTGGTTGGAAACAAGTTTTCGCAGGTGGTCGAGCTGCGGTCAATGTTGCCGCGTTTTATATGGAGCGTGAAGACGAAATATTTCGTTCTATCGAGCTCGTCAGAGACACGACACCGAACGCTCCAAATGAGTTACGCACCGTTGCGTTTACCACCAACGGTGCATCAACCGACATAACCGGAATAGAAATAGATGGATCATGGGTTGTCAATGACAGCCTTAACATAGGTGGCTCCTTTGGATACATTAACGCCGAAATTGCGTCTTTCCCTGAAGGTGCAGGCACGGGTGATTTCGGCGATCTATTTGGCAGCGCTGCGAACGTTGAGGGTCAAGAAGCACCGCGCTTTCCACCGTTAACATTCTCATTTAATGGAACCTATGAACGCCCACTTAATAATTGGAATGGCTTTAATTCCTGGTATACGAGGGCAGACTTTTTCTACAACAGCAAATACTACGCCAGTAATTCTAATATTGCAGAAGTGGACAGTGCACTTGAAACCAATGTACGATTCGGACTACGTGGAGAAAAATTGAATTTGGAGCTATTTGTAAGTAATTTGTTTGAAGAGGACGCGCCAACTGCCGCTTTTAATTTTGCTGACCTTAGTGCAGCAGTTCGAACTCGCCCAGGCGGCTTTTTCGACTTCTCTCGCGAAGGGGCATTAGTTGGCCTAAGAGACAAACGCCAATTCGGTGTACGAATTAAATACTCATTCTAATATCGATTATCAAATAGTATAAAAGTAACAGACTTAAAGGTTGAGGCCTAGCTAGTAACTAGCTAGGCCTTTTTATCAAGGGTTGATCGCGTATCAATGAGTACGATTCTAATACCTCGACATTTCACTGTATAAAACCGGTCAAGTGTTACCGCACGAGATTTAAATAACGTCTTACCAGTTAACCAATTTTCTATGCTCAAAAAAAGTGCAATCAAATTTTCTTTATTGCCTCTCTCTTTTTGCTTGCTACTGACGAGCTGTGATACGAAGACAACCCATAGTAAAACGCAAACAATCACACAACTGAGCAGCCAGTGATATTAGCAGGGTAAAAACTAGCAAAAGATTTTCCGGTAAGAGCAAGCCCTGCCGAGTCATGTCGGTTACCAAGAAGAAAAAGCTTGATTGGTATTGGAGTTATGAATTTGATAAGAAGGGTATCTCTATCGAATACAGTGGGGTAGACGAAACTGGTACCATGCTAGACGCAACGCCCGAAGGCAAGCCTTATCAACTGGATCGCCAGAATGAGGGTACATACTTTCGAAACGGCAAAAAACTTTTGTTTAACCACAGTTTTCAAATTGTGTTTTAATTGGTGATCGAGGTTATTTAAGTTCTCAGTATCAGCAAGATTTGTTTGACAATAATTCAATTGAACTGGCAACGCCAACACGTAAAAACCAATTAAACCCTAGACCCTTTAGTCGGTCATTCTAGTAAAGCAAGAAAGCGAATCGAAACGCTATTCTGTCAATTGTGAGATCAGTTTATGATTCGGCGAATTTACGCCAAATCATTCAGTGGTTTTGCCACTCGAATGATCTCAAAAATAACCGCGTTAACGGTCATTCAATGGATTAACAAACGCAGTAGGAATAATATCAATAACTTGAAAATCGTTATTTCCTAAATGCATCACAGGTAGGGTTATTTAACGATTCCGCCACCGCCTCAGGCAATAATGAATTGCCACCTTTGATCTCGGCGTAGCTACTGCCTTCAAAAAATTTGTGCTTTCCATTGAATGAGTTGACGTGGCAGCGGTGAAGCTCATGCTAGGCCGAGGTGTTGGCCATGTGGCTTGTGTGGATCGTCACATCCATCAATCGGCGTGTTTCTTCACCGAGACCAGCTTTCTCTAATTTCTGATCGAAAGGGATATCGTACTTCGCGAACTCCGGTTTCAACCTTGCATCTAGAGGCTGGCCTGTCGGTGGATTATTTTGGTTTGTTAAGGTGCTCAACATTCGATGCGGCAATATTTTTCTGTTATCACCTTTAAGCGGATTTAGCTTACTACTTTCCCATTCAGACTGGTCAATAGGCTGGCCTTTGATATCGTATGCCCAACCACCGAGGCGGTTAGTACCACCTTGACCGCCTTTAGGCAAAAAGAACTCAAGATCATGTGTCCTGACGATATTGCTCATTCTCGCATAATTGCCGCTAATCCATTCGCCTGCCGCTTCAGGCCTGCCAAGCACATGCATCAAGGTATATACGCGACCACCTAAGCGCTGTCACCTCTCGAGTACCAACACATTCATATCATTATCTTGCAATATCGACGCGACATGTAGGCCAGAGAGGCCAGCACCAATAACAATGGTATCGTATTGTGACTTTGACGCCGAAGTTTTGATCGCTGGTGCGGCAGCAATCGCGGCGACACCGCCCGTGGTTTTAATAAATTGACGTCTATTGACGGTCTTCATCATGATCCTCCGAATACCCTAATTTACATCTCACAACCGGACTAAAGATTATTTCTAGAGTGGTTAGTATTGTTTACTTAGTCTTATCCTTTAGATAGGCCATTAAAGCATCCAGTTCACGATCATTAGCGATCCCTGCAAAGGCCATTTTATTTCCAGGGATAAACGTAAACGGCGACTTCAACCAAGCTCTAAGAGATTCGTCATCCCACTTTACTCCCGATTTAGCCAGAGCTTCTGAATACGCGAAGCCTTCTCTTTCACCGGCTTTTGCGGAAAAAAGATTGTAAAGATTTGGACCGGTTAGGTGCGCCTCGCCCTCACTGAGGGTATGACATGCTTGACAGCGAATGAATGATCGCTTACCCAGATTTAATTGGGTGGGGCTCAGTTGTGTGTCGTTTGCCTTCGCTTTTTTTTCAACGTTGTCTTCACCCGCGATCGCGGAGCTTGACGTTGCTAAGAAAGCAGCAATCGACAATAGCAATGGAAAAACAGATAACTTTCTAAATGAGTACATTGTTTTATTATTCACTTCGGTTATTTCAAGGTTATGGTATCAATTTTGCTCAAGCATCGTCGCCGATGAACTGTGCTCTAGGCTACGCTATTGGATTACTATACCATAGCATTTGACTTAATATTATATCATTAGATCTAATATAGATAAGGGAGTCATGAAGAAATTTTTCTCTACGGTAATCATTGGTGTCGCCGACCTAGATCGCACGCTTAATTTGTGGTGCTACACATTTGGTTTTGGGTTAGCCCAAATAATCGACGGGGATACATCGGCATTAGCGTCATTACGCAAGCTAAATCCTGGTGACATAAAGAAACAAGCCTTAGTTCATGCCCCCAATCAAGCCTGCGGAATGCTTCACTTAATTGAATTCAATCAGCCCGACAAGCCCATTAGAAAGAATGCTCAAAGCACAGATTGCTGCCCAAAAACCTAGACCTATATGTCGAAAATATGGCAACACAGATCGCTCAACTCAAAGCGCTTGACTACCAATTCCACTAAGACGAATTCAATGAAATGACGTTAGCAGACGGAACAGCGGTGAAAGAAATCCACATGGTTGGTCATGACGATATTAATATTGTATTGCTCGAGATCAGTGGCCGCAATATCAACTACTCACCCAATGGATTCTCAGGAATCGGACCTTTGGTAACCATTGTTCCGGACTTCGAAAAAGAAAAATCTTTTTACCTTACGGCGCTCGATTTCGAGCTTTGCGATGAAATTGAGTTAGGTGGCCCCGAGATCGAAAAGATGATTGGTCTGCCCAAAGGAACCACCTTAAAATTTGGAGTGCTCGGAGATCTGCATCAGGACCATGGACGTATTGAGGTAATTAATTACTTCGGAGCACATGGAAATAACCTTTACGCCAAGATACGAGGCAAGAACTTAGGAGTGCTCGGCGTTAGCTACCTAATTGATGACCTAGAGAACTTTAAAAAATTGCTCCTCAGCTCTAACCTTGATCATGTAAATTACGGTGAGTTGGATTTACTTCACACTCGCGGGGAGACTATTTCAATAATGTCACCTGCTGGATTAAGAATCGAGATCACTCAACCGAACTGAGCTTCTGGTAAACCTCAATCGAAAAGCCTTCAGGGTCTTCAATAATTAAACTGTTTACCTCACCTAATACGGGTAAAGAGCGCTGTTTGATCGCTTGGGGCATATGGGCTCCAAAAGCCTCCGCTCGCTGATGCACTTGCGCCAAATCATCGGTTTCAAATGACCACATGACGAGGCCTCTGTTCGGAGCTCCAATGCTCGGTGCCGGGCTTGGAATCCCAAAACCACCGTGCTCCAAAAAAACCAAATAGCCCGTACCACTGCCCGGCGCAAAGGCTTGAGCGAATCTTTCTGGCATGCCCTCTTTTAATCGCAAACCCGAGCGTGGCCCAACCTCCATGGTCATGTCGCGTCGAATTTCATACGCCAGAACATCGTTCAGGAAAGTACTCACTCGATCTAAATCTTCAACACATCGGCATGAGTAAGCCGCTGCGCCGATGTTTGTTGAAGCGTCAATCTCGCCGATCTGCACAAAAACGTCAGGTCGTTGGACACCAAGCACAAATACATTTTCGACACCTAGAAAGTGTATTTCTCGAGACACGTACTCTTCGCCTTGGGGATTGGAAAACACCAATTCTTTTACACCAACGGACGACTCGAAACCAGCATCAGCCATTTGCCGTTCTCGTGCTGGCATATCGCTCATTGGGAATCCTACCGTCGCACCGCCAAAATAACGTCCATCAATTGCAGGCCGGATTCTGGGTGTATCTCGATGTAGACAAATCACACGTATGCTGATGTTTTCTATCCGGCCACTGCGGTAGAAATTGGCGACCTCCCACGTATCGCCCGCGTCAAAACCGTAGTAGGCGTTGAGCTCAACCAGCGAGTCTCCAGAGGGCAGCGACCATCCTTCGGTCTCAAGACTCATACCTTGACAGAACATAGTCTCAATGGCGTTTTTATCACTGGTGACATAAGTGACGACACTGAGTGGTCCAAGCAAGGCGCCACTCGCTGAGCTTTGGGGTATAAAGATATCGCTGGACATGATTTTTTCTCTCGTGTTCTTGTAGTTACTGAGGGGCTTAAACCAACAAAACTTGAACATCGGCTAAGCCTTCTCGAAGTTTTTTTACTTCAGCGTATTCACTCGAGTTCCAAAACGCTTCGGCGGTTGCTCGATCAGGCCACTTAGAGACAGCCACCGAAGTGTAACCCTCTAAGGTGCCCTCCAACAAAGTGGCTCCAGGGGCAACTACAATGTATTCACCGCCAAATTGTGCCACCAGTTTGGCGGCTTCAGTGCCGTAGCCTGATATGAATTTTTCACGATCTTTAATCTTTACTGCGATCATCATGTAAGCTGACATATTTTCCTCGCTCCACAATTAGTGTGTATGACTGGGCCGTGACTAACGTTCGTTTAACGTCTCGGCGATCAGTTCAAAAAGTTCAGCAGCATTTGTCTGCAAGAAACCTTGCTCAAAATGCGGGCAATCAATCATTACGCCATTATTCAAATAGGCTTCGGTGCGTTTGGTCATTTCGTATAGATCATCTTTAGGGTTCAGCAAAACTATTGGGGTTTCCAGCGACTTCAATATCGTCGGAAAAATCTGATTGAACTGATAAACCGCGTAGTGGCCCCATTCATAGTTATCGCCAGGCCGCAACATCTCAGAAAATGCCGATGCCATCATTTGATAGCTTTGTTTCCGACCTTGATTGCGAACTAATATTTCCCACAAGCGTTTAAAGCGCGTGCCTTGAGGATCTAACTCTATGGGTAGAAACACACTCTTTAGGTGTTCTAATTCTTCGTTAGTCAAAATAGCCGCTGACGCCAAGACAATTTTGTTGATCGCTTGCGAGCGCTGTCTAGCAACTTCAACCGCCAATTTTGCGCCAGCGTGAATACCAAACAAATCAACCGAGCCGTGACTATCTAGCAGATTCAGTTGGTCGATCACTTGCCAAATTGAATCAGCGTAATCACTTGCAGCTATAGGCTCCAATGGGCAATCAGACTCGCCATAACCCGGTAAGTCGGGCGCCACAATAACGCGCTCATCGTCGCTCTCATTAAGTAACTCGACAAAACTGCGACCTGATTGAGGCAACATGTGAATACACACCAATGGGCGTTTGGTAGGCCGTTTAGGAATCACACGTCGCAAGTGAAGCTGACCATAAGTGCCGTCAACAAACTCGCGTTTAAACTTGCTTCTCATTGGGAATCGAATCAAGCTTGGTATTAGGCGAGAATATCAAGGGTCGTCGCAGCCAGATCCACTGCCCCGGCTTCTAACACAGCAGCGGTGATATCAGGCATCTCAATTAAGGTCGAAGTCGATATCGCCGCAGCGGTATTACAACTGGCCTCATGCAAGGAAGATGACGTTGCTATAACCCAGGTTGGTCGTGTAACGTCATTAAATCGTTGCTCGCAGGGGTAAGTGAACGCTGCACGAAACACCTTATTGCCACCTTCGCCTGGGCTGATGTGGTCGATAAACATCTGATACGCTCGAGTCAAGGGTATGTGTTCGAGCTTACTAGATACGCAAAAACTCCAAGTTTTCTCAAACTGGCTCAATTCACTAGCCAGTGGCGCAACTTCGGGGGTGTTGGCTAATAGTTCCGCTTGTTTCTGCGGTGAAAAAAATGGCACATCTGTGAGAATCATTCGATTAACGCGCTCCTTAGCCGCAATCGACATCTCCACTGCCACCAGAGTACCGCTATGAAAGCCAAACAAATCAACCGCGTTTTCAGGTGAACAATGGTCTGCGACTGCAAGTGCCGCTAGCGCTAAAACCTCTATAGTCAGCTCCCCTTCGACACCATCCGAATTCCCATACCCTGGGTAGTCGATCGCGATGACCTTCCTGGACTCTGCTAAAAGTGGCGCTAGTGTAAGATACGATTTGCTGCTGAAAGGTGACGGTGAGAGACATAAAATCGGTGTAAGTGATGAATCACTACCCCACTCTAAACAATGAATTTGACCAACCGGCCCATCAACATAATACTTTTTCATAGCTCGACCCTAAGATTCCGCTGAGGCACTAATTCGGGCCAATTGCGCACGATATAACCTGACTGTCAGCGGTATTAACAGCAAAGGAATAAGCCCATAGATAATCGGTACCGCCGCCATCGCATGGCGAATATTTTCTTCACCAAAAATGCGCGTAGACAGCGTGCCCACTGAAGTTGAGCCTAAAAACGAACCCGTTAGACCCAACACCATGTAATATAGCGCGGTAATTTGCCCTCGAATTTGCGAAGGCGTGATCACCAATAAAGCGGTAATTGCTGTTGTTGAGACCATCGCTATACCGATATTAGAAAGTGTCAGTACTGCATACGCCAGTTCTGGCGTTGGCATGAACATAGTCAGCGCGCCAGTTGGTACCATGATTAAAAAGCCTATGACCAATAAGCGAAGCGGTGCGTCGATCGCGCCTGCTTGAGTCCATTTGTCCGAAATGTAGCCGGTCGAAATCACTGTCGCGGGTCCGACCACCAATAGTATCGACCCGTTAATAAAAGCGTACTTCTCTGCCGCCCAGCCCCATGTGCGCTCAAATGTTGGCGGAAGAAAATAATGACTATAGGCAATAACCACCATGACGCATGCTAAAGAAATAAAACCTAAGTAAACGCCTAGGTTTGCGCCGACATAACGCAGTGCATCGCCCACTCCGTTACCATGGACTGTGTCATCTTCTGTCGTCAATGGCCGTCGAGCGGGTTCTTTTAAAAAGAAGAAAATTAAGCCTAGCAATAATCCCGGCAAGCCAACCGCCAAAAATGTTAACTGCCAAGCAGACATCTCCCCAAGCCATGGCAGGCTTATTTTGTCAGCCGTTTTCGCCCACACTAACACTCCCGCACCAATCAACGAGGCGATGCTGCCACCAATAGATAGTGCCGCCACGTATACAGCGATTGGCTTGCCTCGTTTTTCAGGCGGAAAGCTATCGCCAATCATCGACATCGCTGAAGGGCTCAGCGTCGCTTCGCCCAAACCAACCATCATGCGAGCAGTAAAGAGTTGCCAAAAGTTTACTACTAAACCAGATGCTGCCGTTGCAAACGACCAAATTGCGACGCCGGCACCGACGATCCACGAACGCCTTGATCGATCAACTAACCAGCCTATAGGCAGCGCCGCGAATACATATAGAAATCCAAATGCAGGCCCGAGTATTAAACCGATTTGCTCGTCACTTAAGTCCATATCGGCTTTTATCGGTTCTATAAGCAAACTTAATATACTTCTATCTATGTAGCTGAATACATAAGCGATGGTCAATAACACCACCATGGTCCAAGCGCTTTTAGTACCCGGATAGGGGGGCCCAACAGAATCAGTCTGACTCATCTCATCCTCGTTCGAATAGTATTGTTTATGTTCACTTTTTTAAAAATAACTCACAGGTTTTGTATCTCGCGAACACGGCAATAGGCTGTGCCAATATTTTTATGTGAATACAAACGCGCAAGCCCTTCAGGCATGGCTTCAAAGCCGTCGATCACGTCCACCAATGGCTCAATGTCACCCGCCGCGACCCAAGAAGCTAATTTTGACTCTGCCTTGGCAAAGTCAGTCGCATGGTTATAGACGAAGAAGCCGTTCATACTGGCATTCATCTTTCGTAAATTGGTGTAATTTTTGATGCCATAGGGTTCTTCAAGTAAATACTCTGAAATCGAACCACAAAGAACGACACGAGCTCCCATGGCCAGATTATCGAGGCACGCGCTCAAAGTGTCGCCACCCACATTATCAAAATAGATATCCACGCCTTTTGGCAGCAACTGCGCCAAGCGTTCAGTGACTAGCTCGGATTGATAGTCGATTGTGGCATCACACCATTTTGAAATCGCCCGGCATTTTTCTGCGCCACCGGCAATTCCGATAACCCGACAACGCATTATCTTCGCCAATTGAATCACGATTGAACCAACGCCCCCAGCCGCCGCGGATACAACAACCGTGTCACCAACTCTAGGCTGGCCACGCTCAATAAAACCGAAGTAAGCTGAGAAACCCGTCATGCCTAGTACACCTAAGCTAAAACCATAAGACAGCCCGCGTTCAGGAATTTTGCTAAAACGTTCGTTGGCAGTGACAGACGATACTTTGAACAATTGCCAACCGAGTTGCCCTTGAACAATATCACCAACATCAAAACCGGAATGTTTAGAGTCAATCACCTGAGCGACCCCTCTACCGTGCAACACATCGCCAATTTCCAGTGCCGTTTCGCCTGCAACCGATTCTCCAGACATATACTTACGCATTACTGGGGCAAGATTCAGGTATAAGGTGCTCAATAGTATCTGGCCGTCTTTACAATCGGGGACCGGCGATTCAACCAAACTAAAATCTTCGGCGACCACATTGCCACCTGGGCGACGAGCTATGCACCATTGTTGGTTCATGGCCGGGGTCATTACTTCGTTAACCTTCGGAGACCAATTGATTACATTCAAAGAAATAACCGTCGGGGTCAAATAACGATAGGCCGACAAAATGTTTCATCTTGTCATTGGCTCCCATGGTCGACCAATCATGGGGCTCGGAGTGAATAACGGTGCCACGTTCTAGGGCGCGCTCATGTGTTTTACGCGCGTCATCTGAGGCGACCACAAATGTGGGGTTTCCATAGCCAATTTTGTACTCTATTGGCGGGGCTGGCATGATCGGGTCTAACCACTGCAACAATCCAATCATGCCGATCTCTGGATCATCACATTTCAAAATCATCAAATGTGTTTTGTCGCCCGCCTTGCCTGCAGCTAAGCCGTTGCCAGACAAAACAAATTCTTTGTCATAGTAAGTGGTCATTCCAAGAACGTATTCGTACCAACGTTTTGACTCTTGAATATCGCGCACAATCAGAGTTGTTCGTTTAATAATATTTCTTACGCGTTCAAACTCACTGCTCATAGAAATCTCCAACTAGTGTATTAAAAGATAGCGTTCAGCTATCGTGTTCATTAAAGACCGACTGAGGCGTTACAGCACCTCGATTTAGGTATAAAGACTTGCGACGGAGAAACCGAGTTAACCCCGCTGGCCCAACACGAGAAGGCCCCATGCCGGAATAAGCAAATGCATTCTTCTCAGTTTCAAACACCATCGACGTCATACCGCAATCATTGACACTTACTCCTCCCGCATTGATTTGGCGCGCAACGGATAAAGCCGATTCATCATCTGGGCCAAACACCGCGGCCGATAATCCATAGTCAGTGTCGTTAGCCAAATCCACGGCCGCTTCGACGTTTTCGAATGTCATAATTGGCATGACCGGGCCGAAGGTTTCCTCGGTCATCACTTTCATTGTGTGATTCACATTACTCAGCACTGTCGGCGCGATCCAATATGCACCGTTATCATTGATAACTTCACCACCGCACTCGATAACAGCGCCTTTCTCAACAGCATCTCGCAAATGTTCAGAAATAATGTCAGCCTGACGAGCAAAAATCAGCGGCCCAACCGAACCGTGTTTTGGATCATTGCGCGTTAGCTCAACCTTTTTCGCTTTGTCACATAGTTGGGTTGTAAATGCAGCCAGATCACTGGAGTTCACATAAATTCGCTCTAGGGATTGGCATGCCTGACCGGTTGCAGAAACCGACCCTCTAAGAATTGAGGTTGACGCTCTATCTAAATCAGCCCCTTGTAAAATAATCGCTGGATCTTTGCCGCCAAGCTCCAAGAAAGCGGGTATAAAATTCTCTGCAGCTGCCATGCCGACCTTTTTGCCGGTTGCGACACTTCCGGTAAACGCCACAACATCTGATTCAGCTATAAGTTGCTGCCCAGTGAGCCCATCACCCGCTCTAAGCCAAAGCACCGCAGCCAATTCCGGAACCGATTGTATACTTTTCATTAAAGGCTCTGCGAATCGGGGAGTCACTTCGCTTGGCTTGATCATCGCGGCGCAGCCCGCCAATAGGGCAGGTGTTACGTCGATAAAGGAAAGCAACAGCGGAAAGTTCCATGGGCTGATGGCGCCAAGTAAGGGGTATGGTGAAGAATCTTCAAATATCTCAACCTCGGGCATCGCCTTCGATTGAACACTAACCTGTTCAAGTAATTCGGGGGCCGAGTCACACCATCGGTCGATCGAACCTAGCAACGCATGAAATTCGATCGAGGCCAAGCCTAGGCGACCGGTATCTATGGCCAAGGCATCCACAATGTCGCTTTGTTCGGCCATGAGCGCCGCTTGCCATTGTCTTAAGACAGATATGCGATAACTAATGCCTCTAGCCGCCCAATCTACTTGATTGGTTTTCAAGGAGGTGGCAACTTGATTTATCTGCTGCGCAGTTGGCGTGCGAAATTGATAGTCAATTTTGCCAGTGCGCGGATTTCTGGTATCAAGTATGCGTGATGATTTTGACTCAGTCATAAACCTTAAACAATGAAACGGTTAAATAAAGAAATTACTAATATTCTGAATCTCTGTACTAATGAATGATATAGTATATGATATATAGCTATAACAATATACCTTTTTAGAAATTCTTATAACATTAGTGAATTACAATGAACGATCAAACGAAGGATAAAGTTCGCTTCCAACGCGCAAATTTTGTGGTTAGCAACTTAGAACAATCTTACAAATTTTATTGTGGCGTACTCGGTTTTGAGCTGACTTTTGAAAAAGACTCCGAGCCTGATTCATACTCTTACGACGTGTTTAGTATCGATCCCAAGCACTCCATGCGCTTCGCTATCCTGAGCACCGCGTCACAACCACGCTCTATGGCACTTACTGAAATTTCTGACCCTGTATTGCCAACAACACCAACGCCGATTCGAGCAACGATTGTTCTAGACGTGGCCGACGTAGATGCAGTGGTAAGTGGCTCAAAAGAATTAGGTTTGAAGGTTTATCACGAAGACGCCTTAATTACGCACGATGGGCGCGAAGGGCGTGAAGTAGGAATAATCGATCACGATGGCAATTTGGTTGTAATCTACAATATTCCTCCCGCGTAAGGTTATCGAAAAGAGCGGTAAGGTATCTAAAGACGAGGCTCATCGGTTTTATAAAACGGCACTACGTCTTCGTTCGATACCATATAGCAATTCACCAACATCCATTTAAGGTTAACGCCGATTCGCTGCGCGGTCGGCTCGGTCCAAGCGTAACTAATTTCCTTGGTTTGTTGGTCTTCGGTTTTGGTTTTGGTTTTGGTTTTGGTTTTGATATAAACAACGAAAGACGGTCGTGTAAACACCCCTTTTAAATTATTGAAGGTCCACATTACCCGAAACAAATTAATACCAATCTCTTGCCCTTGATCGGTGGTGAACCATTTCTCGCCGCCAAGGTCATGCACATCATTAATCTGATAACGCTTAAACGGAATATCTCGACCACCTCCTACACCTGGTAAGTCAGCATAGCAGCTGAACATACGCGCGCGATCTAGGGCAAAATGATCGTCGATTGCACCTTTAGATTGATCGCTAAAACTCAGCCAGAGAGCATCTTTTGATAACATCATGTCACGGGCGATGTTATTCTCTTTTGAGCAAGACCTTCCGCTTGAGCGCCCCCGAAATTGGCCTGCTTCCTGACGCCAAAGTAAGTCGCAGCCTTGTGCATAAATCGAGTTTTTAATGCTCGGCTCACCCTCCACGAAAAAGGTTTTCATTCGCACAGCGTTTTGCTCATAGTCAACCTCAAAACTGATCACCAAGAGCTGTTCGTTATCTTCGCCTTGAGACACTAGAAAAGTGAACCCATCAAAATCACTGTGATCCAATCGCCTGATTTCACGGGTTTTGAATTCGTGCCGTTTGGCTTCCTCTACGTTCAAGCGAACATCGAAATACGACTGATTGGCGTTGTTATACAAACCAGGCAAAAGCTCTGCCAAAATTAAAATATCTCGATCAGCGGTTGTGCTATCTTGGCCTTGTGCCATTACATTTGAGGCCGAGAAGACACTCAGCACAAGCAACGATAGAGTTATTTTTTTTACTGAATTCATCATTTTTGACTCACTTCCAATTCAACTTCTTTGGGTTCAAGTAAACTGTCTAGCTGGTCACGATCGATCAGTTTCCCAGCTTTTACGACGGCGCTTATTTTTGCCGTGTTATTAATATCTTCGAGGGGGTCGGCATTTAAAAGAACTAGATCTGCCAACATTCCTTTAGAGACCAGACCTTGCGTTTCATCCAATCCAAAATATTTAGAGGGGTCAGGGTAGCTGACTCGATCGCTTGCAAGGGCGTCATGCCCGCATCGACTAAACTCTGAAGTTCCTTGTGCAAACTGAACCCTGGGGTCAAATAGAAGATTGGCGTGTCTGTGCCTGCCATAACAGGAATACCTGCGTCGACTATTTGTTTGAGCATATTAATTTGCCAATCAGCCACTTTAAGCCGTTGGGTCTGCCGTTCGGAGGGCGCTGTTAAACGTTTTACGACGCGAGTACTTCTTTGCAGCCAGTTCGCCGCAACATCAGCCGGCAAGTATTGATAGGTCTTTTGCCACTCAGGCTCTCCATAGTACGGCTTTTTAAACAACATATTGAGCGTCATCGTCGGGACTTGCCAAGCATCGAATTTAGCGAGTTGCTTCAAAAGCTCTTGGCATCGATCTGCGTCATAGCTTTGTATGGCTGAGAAATGCTGAGCGGCATGAATTTCCGATCGTAGCGTTGACCCAAGCTTATCGCCCTTATTCAATAATAGTTCTTCACGTTGTGTTAACAAGGCCGCGTCATTAGATGAACAATCCATCTGCAAATTACGCATGTGTTCCATGCTATTCAACCCTGCACTCGCGGCGTCAATCGCGGTCATACCCAGCGGCACGTGCCCGGTGACCGGCAAGCCATGAAATTTTGCTCGATTTAACACGGCCTTAAACACTTCGGGCGATAACATCTCATAAGCTTTTATTTGATCTACCCCAGCCGCTGCAAGCCTGTCTACTTCAGCAACAGCTCGCTCGGGCGTTCTGATTGTTGATGCAATTTTAGGGAAGCCTTTCGCCTTACCAGCATAGACTGTCGGCTCTCCGTCTAATAAGGGGCCAGCAATATAAACGCTAGGTGCCAACTCAACTTTAGACGCTTCGCGCGCAGCGAGAACTAAATCTAATTGGCCGCCAGTATCTCTTGCGCTGGTAACGCCATTGGCAATAAACAGGCGAAACATGCTACTCGCAATGCTTTCATCGAAGCTTAAATGCACATGTGCGTCCCAGAGCCCTGGGATGAGGAATTTGCCTTGGCCATCGATAGCACGCCGACTTTTCGGCATTAAGCCAGAGCCAAATTGTTCAATACCGATAACCTTATCGCCTCTAACATACACATTTCTATTTTTCCGAACACCCGTACGTGCATCGATGACAGTGACGTTGTGGATGGCTAAATCAATCTGACCTGAATCTTGATTTTCCGTGGATGTGTTTGAACCGCAGGCGCTGGTAATAAGCGCAAGGACTGAAGTGACCAGCAACCTTAATAAATCTGGGCTCAACAGTTTATTCATAGAATTCCAGCCATGCTCCTTCGGGCGCTCTAACAATCAACTTCTTCTTTCCATCAATGGTCTTGAGCTTATGTACAAACGACGTACCATTTTTCAATAAGCGAGACTGCAAGGCTTCTATACCGATAACCGGAAACGATAATGCAGCGATACCAATATTAGGGAGATGAGCTCGACCTGAATTATCTCGACCATCAGCTCCCTCAAACGACAACAATTCAACTGAGCCTTCATTTACCCCGTCTGGGTTCAAAATAAACACACTGCGCGGTACTTCACTTGTCATGTTGTGTGGCAATCCAAGCACATTCTCTCCAGCTTCTTTGCTCGCCCCTTTATGTTCTAAATAGCGTTTAAAGCCAAGAATATCCTCATAGAACACGAGAGCGGCGTCCATATTCTTTACAACTTGTGTCGAGTTAAATGCCCTCGAAATCGATTTAAAATTTGGCCAACCATCTAATTTTGGCGCAAGCCGTTGAATAAACGCGACAGCAAAACCATCGCTGTTTTGTGGGATCCACTCCTTGACCACAAAAGGACCAAATGAAAACTGGGTTATGGGGGAGCGTGCTTGCCAGCCTTGCTTTCTTAAGTTTCTTGCTAGCAGTTCAATGTCACGCGTTCGCATGTTGATATCGAAGATGCCTCCAGTGTCCCATGATTGTGAATCTGGACGAATTAACACTTGATCAACATGCGAAAACTGAACCAAGCGAACAAACCCTGACTGAGTACCCGCATTCGCATACACACTGTATTTCGCGCTAGTAGAGGTGTCTAACTGCCACGCGGTCAATTGCGAGCGCGACACGTCGCCCTTTTCGACTAACTCCCAATTTTCAAAACCTAAGAAAAAGCGATCGTAATAATCCAAATCTCGAACACTGACCAGCACCTCCTGCCACCCAGAAATTTTAAATGGCAGCTCGCGGGTATCTTTCTTGGCAATCGCGGACTGCCATGAAAGAACTAAGAAAAAGAATAGAACGTTAATCAGAAATTTGATGGCCATACTCTCCAATATCTTGTATCAACTAGAGTTAAAAACGATTTACATGAAGCATTTTATATCGGAGGGTGATTGTCTTTGAAAAAGTACTTTCGAGAATAATCAACGCTTTAGAGCCCCGGATGCTTTTAGTTCAAGAACGTCTGCTTCGCTGTAACCAATATCAGCCAAAATACTACTTAAGTGTTGATTAACACTTGGCAGGCCACTCCTCAATGGAAATTTTCCACCACTGATCTCGAGAGGAATTCCCGGTAACTTTGTAGAATGTCCTGCTTTATCACCGTCGGTTAGCGTAACCTCGAGCAAGCCACCACTACCGGCTAAATGTGCGTCATCAAATAAGTCCGAAGGCGAATTTATTGGCGCAAATGGCACGCCAGCTCGGTCTAACCTCTTCATCAACTCCTCGGCGGACATACTCCTAAATAACTTTTTTACTACAGGCAAAATACGCTCACGCTGTTCTACTCGTTGATTATTGCTATCAAGTGAACGGTCTTGCTGAAACCCAGTAAGTTCAAACTCACTGCAAAATAGTTTCCATAGGGCATCACTGACAACGCCAACAAAGACTTTTTCGTCATCATTACACTCAAAGATATCGTAGACCGACCAAGCGGATTGCCGTACCGACATCGGTAAAGGCGCTTCGCCTGAAACCGCCTCTTGAGCCATGTGCTGGCCAACCATAAACGCGGTAGTTTCAAATAGTGAGCTAGATACCAATTCACCCTTTCCAGTGACGTGCCGCTTCTCTATCGCCGACAAAATTCCAATCACGCCGAACATGCCTCCAGCGATATCGATCACTGATGAACCAGCGCGCATCGGACGATCAGGCAAACCGGTCATGTACGCCAAGCCTCCCATCATTTGCACGACCTCATCCAGAGCAGTGCGATGTTGATATGGGCCAGAAAGAAAACCTTTCAAGGAGCAATATACCAATCGAGGGTTAGCCTCACTCAAATCATCATAGCCAAGTCCGAGCTTAGCCATTGCGCCTGGGCGGAAATTTTCAATCAAGACATCGGCAGATTCTATTAGCCGCTTGACAATTTTTAGGCCGTCGCTCGATTTAACATCGACACTAATGCTTTTCTTGTTGCGGTTGTACATCGGAAAGTAGCCTGCACCAGACCCCTTCAGACGTCGAGTGTTATCGCCGTTAATCGGTTCAACCTTAATCACTTCTGCACCCAAATCAGCCAAAATCACGCCAGCAGCGGGGCCCATAACCATATGGGTAAATTCAATAACTTTTATGCCTGATAGGGGTAAGTCGTTTTGATGCACAGCAGTCTTTCCATAATTTAAAGTCAATTCAGGCTCCTGCAATTCACGTAAAAGCCGCTAATAAAGATCATGCGCCAAACATAACCTATTGTTATTATGATATATCAATAATACATTTAAGCAAGCCTGAATCCTAAATTCGACCCTAAACGGCTAATATTCAAGCTATTTTGTCGATCAAAATGCCTAAAACAGTAGCGATCATCAAAACATATGTTATTATGATATAACAATATAACATTTAAAGCCAAACTAAAACTTAATAGACCAGAAGCTACAACCGCTAGCAGTAAATTAAATGACCATAGATATCCAAATTAGCGAAGTTGGCCCAAGAGATGGCTTACAAAGCATTACGAAAATCATGCCCACCGAGGCGAAAAAAAGATGGATAAAATCTCAGTATCAAGCGGGAACCAGCGAGATTGAAGTGGGCTCATTTGTACCTGCAAGACTGCTCCCACAACTCGCGGATACGGCTGAAATTACACGATATGCCGCATCAATAAATGGCCTAACGGTTGCCGTACTCGCTCCAAATTTACACGGAGTTAAAGCGGCGGTAGAAAATGGTGCGGACAAAATATCAATTCCCTTCTCGATGAGCGAGACGCATTCAGTTAAAAACGTCAACAAGACTCACCCGCAAATGTTAGAGGAAATACGAAAATGCGTTGCCCATATTCAACAACTTGAGAGTGACAATCGTCCAAGCCTCGAAGTTGGCTTGTCAACTGCCTTCGGCTGTACCATTGAAGGAAAAGTTGAAGAAAGCACTGTCGTTAGAATGGCCGAATCGCTTATCGAACTCGGCGTCGATGAAGTTGGCTTATCGGACACGACAGGAGTAGGCAACCCGGCCCAATTAAAACGCTTAAGCCAAAGCATTTGGCAACATTGTGGTCGCGAATCATTAAATGGCGTGCACTTACATAATACTCGTGGTCAAGGCCTCGCTAATGCATTGATGGCTGTCGAACTGGGCATGACAACCTTAGATAGCTCGCTTGGCGGAATTGGCGGCTGCCCCTGGGCACCCGGAGCAAGCGGTAATATCGTCACTGAAGACCTGGTATTCATGCTCGAATCAATGGGCTTAAACACTGGCATCGATTTAAACAAACTAATAGAAGTACGAAACTTGATACAACGAGCATTGCCAAATGAACCGTTGTATGGCTTCACTCCCGAAGCAGGTCTGCCTAAGTCTTGGCCGTACTAACACTATAAAGATATCTATACGGAGTGTAGAGAGATGAGTGATAACACAGCATCTGGGCAAAACGAATTCGCCAGCGGTTGGCCAGTAATGTCGGCCTCAGCAGTGGGAATTGGGCTCGGTATGTCGCCACTGCCATTTTATACCTTAGGCGTCATGGCAGGCCCAATTATGCAAGAGTTCAATTGGGGATTAGGCGATGTGTTTTTAGCGTTCCCTATTTATACGATTACTGCCTTTTTTATGGCGCCGCTGATCGGCAGCTTAGCCGACAAGTTTGGCGCACGCTTGGTATCGCTGGTGTCAATTATTCTTTTTGGATTCGCCATGATGGCCCAATCGCTGCATACCGGCGACAAAGCTCTTTACTTATTTCTTTGGGGTTTAATCTCGATTTTTGGTGCGGGCACCTTACCAGTAACGTTCACTCGTGCAGTCAATAACGCCTTTGAAAAGCACCGAGGTAAAGCGCTGGGTATTGCATTGATTGCCACAGGCATGTTCGGCACATTGGCAAAATATTTTGCCCAAGAAATTGTAACTTTATACGATTGGCGCACCGCCTATATCGCCTTGGGTTTGCTACCTATATTGATTGCCTTCCCGATCGCGTTACTTGGTATTAGAGACGTCGATGACACACCAGCACGGGATTCAGTATTAACCAAGTTCAAACTTTTAATCATGTTGCCAGCCTTAACTGGCTTCACGGCTCTTGTCTGGCTAAATTTGCAGTTTATATTGCCGCAAATCGCTAAAAACGGTCTACGACTTGAATACGCCATTGTATTTCCATTCCTGATCATCACCGCTTTACCAGTCTTGGGTTTCATGTTTGGAAAAATAGGCACAGAGCCAATCGTTCGCTACAAGCTACAAGCAGGCGAACGCCTACCAGGCTTGACTCTTAAACAATCATTCAAAGAATGGCGCCTATGGCTATTGTGTATTTGCATCGTACCTATTTCTTATTCTCTAGGGGCTATTATCCCGAATCTTGAACAAATTTTAAGCGCACAAGGCTTCGACATTGCCGATGCGGTAGCCCTCGCGGGCTTAACAGGCCTGGCAGTTTTAGGCGGACGTTTGATTGGAGGCTTTTTAATCGATAAATTTTGGGCCCCTGGTGTGGCCTTCATTTTTTTAGCATCGCCAGCAATTGCGTTCTACTTATTGGCGTCGCCCGAACTAACGCCTCAATCAGCGCGCATCGCCATATTGATGATCGGCTTCGGTGCCGGCGTAGAATATGACTTTCTAGCGTATTTAGTTACCAAGTATTTTGGTATGCGCAGCTACTCAGCGATTTACGGCTTTCTCTATGCTTTCTTTGCCTTAGGGGCTGGCTTCGGGCCCAAGATCATGGCCGATGTTGCGACGACAGGCAGTTGGAGTACGGCGTTGACTACCGCAGGCATATTGCTCGTAGTAGGGTCGATCCCTTTACTCGCATTAGGCAAGTACCGAACATTCACTTCCTATAAGTAGAGTAAACTCATGGGTGCCTACGAACTTCTCTTACTGATTCACATTTTACTTTTTGTCTATTGGTTGGGCGGTGATCTGGGTGTGTTTTATTCCAGTGGCTTTGTGGTCGATTCTTCGCTGTCTTCGGAGAGCCGTTTAGTCGCAGCCAAGATCATGCTCGGCTGCGATCTGGTGCCACGCATTTGCATGAGTTTAATGCTTACCATCGGTGGCTTGTTGTCACACTATGTTGGAGTAGAACACGCAAGCTGGCAAATGTTACTCATAATTTTGATTGGCCCGCTTTGGCTGAGCATGGTGTTAATTCTCCACTATAAACACGACGCAACTTACATTCCACTATTAACAAAATTGGATTTCTACTTTCGGTGGGTTGTTATTGCCTCAATCTTGCTATCCTGCGCTTATGCTTATTCCATCGACCGCTTGACTGATCAACCCTGGATTATCGCGAAACTAGTTGGCTTTGCCTTCTTGGTTTTTTGCGGGTTGATGATACGAATCAAAATAAAAGACTTCAGCGCAACCTACGCAAAAATCATCCAAGATAGTTATACGGACGAAGACAATCAACTCATGAAGGCGAGTCTAAATCGTGTAAGGCCTTGGGTGTTAACAATATGGCTAGTGCTGATTGTTGAAGCGTATCTTGGCATCGTCAAACCTTGGACTGGCTAAACACTGCAGCTTTGAAAAACTAGGTGTTTGTTTTTGCAAGCTCCTTTAAAAGGCCAACTAATCAACGGCTATTTTGACGATGGCCTTGCCTTGATTTTCACCACGCATTAGTTTGCAAAATACGTCAGGAGCAGCATTGATGCCATAGCCCATATCCTCTCGCATGCTTAGCCGTCCCTGAGAAATATAGTTTAGGCATGCGTCGGTAAACTCCTCTCGGCGAGGCTCCCAATCGTATACGACTAAGCCATGCAGTGAGGCTCTTGCACCGATGATTGGGCCTGGCTTGGGGCCATGGGAACGGCTTGGTTTGTTATAGTCTTCCATTAATCCACACAGAATTACACGGGCATGCATCGCTAATTTTGTGCACACTGTATTTAAGGTTTCACCGCCGACAAGATCGAAGTATACGTCAACGCCTTGTGGGCAAAGTTTGTCTAGACGTTCACTCAGGTCTTCAGTTTTACGATTAATGCATGCGTCATATCCGAGTTCTTCAACAGCGTAACGACACTTTTCATCTGAGCCTGCGATACCGATCACGCGGCAGCCTTCTATCTTGGCAAGCTGACCTGCTGTTGACCCCACGGCCCCCGTTGCAGCTGGAATAAGTACCACGTCGTTTTTTTTTGGCTTGGCGATCCACATAAGGCCAGCGTAGGCGGTCAAGCCTGGCATACCCAATACAGACAGTCCGTAAGAAGGGGGCTGAATGTCTTTACGCTGAATCCTGAGTTCCTTGGCTTCATGCACCGAGTATTGCTGCCAGTTACCGAAACAGCGAACGATATCGCCTTCAGTAAAATCGTCGTGATTAGATTCGATCACCTTACTAACGGTTTCACCACGCATTAAGTCGCCCTTACTTACCGTGCCGGACATATGCATACCCGCTAATTGACTGCGCATATAAGGGTCCAGTGAAAGATATTGAGTGGCGCATAAAATTTGGCCATCGCCAGCGACTGGCATCGGTGTAGCAACAGATTGAAAATGCTCTAGATCAGGTTCGCCGTCGGGCACAAACGCTACTTGTATTTGAATGTTCTCAGTCATAATTTTACATTATTTCTTTAATCCGCTGGCCTGTACGACCGCTTTGGGTGTTTGTTCTAAAGTTGTATTAAACGTAGAATTCCATCGATTGAGAAAACCGAACAAGGCAATCACACCGACCAGCTCAACGATTTGTTCCGGAGAGTAGAATTCTTTTAGTCTATCGAAACTTCGGTCACTGGTTTCGTTGGGACTAAAAGCCGCGGTTCGAGCAACATCTAAGGCGGCACGTTCGGCATCACTAAATAGATCACTACTGGAGTAATTCCAAATCTCGCTAATCTTATTAGCTTCGACACCTTCATTAATCGCACCATATTGCGTATGCACTTGGCAGTACTGACAGCCCGCTGCACTACTCGTCATTAATGCGACTAGTTTTTTTAAAACGAGAGGTACACAACCCTCTTGATAAACAGACTGCACGAGGCCGAGTGTGGCTTTCAACATGGCCGGTTTGTGAGCCATGAGCAAGGCGTCATTCGAACTAAAACCCATGATCTCATCGCCTTTAGCAAGTATTTCCTTGGTATCAGCATCAAGCTCATCAATGTTTGCAGGGTCAAGTCTCATAACCGTGTGGTTCATACGCCTAACCCCAGTGCACCAGGGTTGATACGATTATTCGGATCAACCGATGATTTCACGGCTTTTATTAGCGCTAGTGATTCTGGCGCAATACCATCTGAGTAGTGATAATCTTTGCCGATTTGCATATGTACTCCACCTATATCTTTAAACATTGCCGCCAGTTCATGTCGCACTTTTGCGACTAATTTGCGACCCTCTAAGTCTTCCTCAAACTTTGGTAGCGTTGCAAAGTGATCGGTTTCTATGTATCTGGCATGTATTTCAGTCGGCGCATCTTGCCAGAAAAACACCGGCTCTAAAACGAAGGCATTGGTTGAGATTATGGCAAATAAAAAGCCGGTCTCAACGCCATGTTTTTCAAATTCAGTTTGATACTTTTCAAACACATCCAAAATCGCCTGATGACTAGACACCGCGTTTGAATGGGACACTAACGCGTGCGTGCACACCCAGCGTTCTCCCTCTGGGCCAAGCATTACATTCACTGGGCCAAATGGATTCGCTCTGGTGATTTTCGGAATACTATTGCTAATTTCGCGGCCATTATATTTAGCCGCAATTTCTGAGACTCTACTTGCTTTGGCTTGCGCACCACTTTGGGTGTAACTCTCGATCATTAGCTGTACCGAGAAGTCCACATCATCCATATATCTTCGCCCAGCAAGTGCGACCTTGGCACCATCCTTTAACGCACCCAGTATTGATCCAGACGCTTTCATTACGCCCGCCAATGCCTTTACGTCTTTACTCAAACTTTCGCGCTTTAAACGTTGCGACTGCAAGAACGGATCAAAGCCGAAGCACTCCATTGCGAGACCTTGGCGAGAAATTTCAGACATCGCTGCAATCGTATCTTCACTCGTCTTAAAGTCATAAGCGCAAAACGCCTTGCCGTCAAACTGTTTTATTAATCGAATGGTGGCGGTCGCTTTAAAACCCAAGGCTCCACAATCAGAGGTGAAAATACCGGTTAAATCGGGTCCAAAATGGCGAAAGAACGGCTGACTATTAAGTTGTGCGCCAGAGCCGGTCTTTATAATCGAGCCATCCGCAATAACGACTTCTAGACTTATAACACTGTCAGCTGCCGACCCATATTGGCCAGAGCCCCAGAAAATCGAGTTCTGAGAAAAGCCCCCACCAATCGTTGCGTAGGTACCTGATAGTGTGCCCCAATAAGGTGTTCGGTAGCCAGTACCCTCTAATGCCTCATAGAGTTGTTTCCATGTACAACCAGCTTCAGCCGTGACGTACATGTCATCAGTATTGATTTCAAGTATGCGATTCATTCGACTCAAATCCATGGTCACTGAATCATGATTTAGCGGAACATACCCACTGGTATAGGACATGCCGCCACCGCGTGGAATCACGTCACAGTCAGCTGCAGTAGATGCCTTAACAGCGGCAGCCAACTCGTCTTTATTAGCAGGTTGTACAACCGCTAAACTAGCTATATCGCGAGTAAAAACATCTTGTGAGTAAAGTCTGCGCGATTCATCATCGGTCAGTACATGGGCCTCACCAACGATGCCTTGGAGTCGTTCAATAAGACTCTTGTTACTATTACTGACTATCTCTAAACTCATAATACGCCCCTAGGGCCGGTTATTGTGATTACCATATTGATATTGCTCAGGCGGCTAATAATTTGAAAATTTGCTGGTTTCTAAGTACGTCGGCATACTTTGCGTTGAGATCGAATAAATTTGCCTTATGAGCGGCTTGATTTCGATCACCTACCGCGTCGCTAGCAACCACCACTTTGTAATTGTATTGCAGGCCGTCAACCGCCGTCGCTCGAACGCAACCACTCGTAGTTAAGCCCGTTACCACTAGTGAATCGACGTTAAGTACCTTAAGGTGCTGATCTAAATCAGTTCCGTGAAAACCACTGGCCAGTTGTTTTACCACCAGAGTCTCTCCATCTTTCATCGCCAATCGTTGATCTACATCAACCCAAGACGAACCAAATTGTAGAATTTCTAAAGCCGGCAGTCGTTGTCTAAATACGCTTGCCTGATGCGAATTTTGATACGCAACCGTAGTAAAAAAAATAGGCAATGAACGAGCTCTAAAACCCTCTAACAGTGCCTGGTTTGCAATAACGACCTCAGGACAATCAGTTCCTAGCGCGCAGCTCGGATCGGTAAATGCATTAATCATATCGACTAGGATCAACGCGGGCTTGTCGCCCAAACCAATTTTATTCTTTTTTAGGTCCATTGCCTTAAGCTGTTATTTCGCTTTGTTAGATGAGGTTTTAACCAAGGCTTTGAGCGACCACCCGGAGCCGTGCCGGTAAGCTGCTCAGCCAGATCAGAAGCAAACATTAATTTATCTAAATCTATGCCGGTATCGTAGCCCATACTATGCAACATCATAACCGCATCTTCAGTGGCGATATTTCCGGTTGCTCCAGGCGCAAAAGGACAACCGCCTAAACCGGCAATTGATGCATCAAAGTGGCGGATGCCAGCTTCGACCGCAGCATAGACGTTCGCCATTCCGAGTGCTCTGGTATCGTGAAAATGGCAACTTAGTTTTTCCGCGCCATTATCGGCCACCAGCTGGCTCATTAAGCGGGATACTTGTACAGGGTTAGCTGCACCAATGGTGTCTGCAATTACCACTTGTGATGCGCCAGCGTTTAGCAATTTTGCAGTGATCTCTCGAACAGTCTCAGTATCTGTTGGCCCATCAAATGGACATTCGAACGCAACCGCAATAGTTGCTACGACCTCTACATTATCCTGCTTAGCACGATCTAGAATTGCGAAGCTTGCCTCTTCTACCTCGACGCGCGACATCTTCACGTTTTTCTGTGCCATGGTATCGCTACCGTATAACACCATGGCCACAGTTTTTACGCCTGACGTTACTGCCAGTTCGTAACCACGCAGGTTGGGAATCAATGCCGAGAAGTTACCTTGACGATCTCCCAATCGCTCAGCTACGCCGTTGGTACCGGCCATTGCTGGAACCGCGTTCGGTGATACAAATGCACCGATTTCGATATTGCCTACGTTCGCATCGCATAGCGCATCAATCATCTTTAAACGTTCATCAACAGTCAATATCTTGGGCTGATTCTGTAAACCGTCTCGGGGGCCTACGTCGTTGATCACTATGGTGTTCGTTAAACCCATTAGCCAATCACTCCTTTGTCGCGAAGCTCAGCTAACTTTTCATCGTTGTAGTCGAGAATTGACGAGAAAACTTCGTCGGTGTGTTGCCCCAATAGCGGCGCAGGGCTAAAACTTTCTTCACTAGTGCGCGAGAGTTTGATCGGATTTCCTGGTCCTTTGGTTGATTTTCCAGAAGGGTGTTTTATATCTACCACCATATTTCGGTGCAGCACCTGTTCATCAGATAGCGCCTGGCTGAACTTATTCACCGGCGCACACGGAATACGCTTTGCTTCCAATTCTGCAATCCAATGCGCGGATGTCTTTTCACTAAGGGCCTGATTTAGCTTGTCGCTTATCATTTCACGTGCAGCCCAACGGCCTGGTTGCCCGTCTAGTTCACGATCGTTGAATTCTGGAATATTTACAACGGTTTTGAGGTTGGTCCAAAAATTGTCGGTAATAACAGCAATCACGATAAACCCATCAGAACACCTAAAGGTGTCATAAGGTACGTGCACAAAATGGGAGTTACCAATTGGGTATGGGTCGTCGCCTGACAAAAAGTGCATTGTTGCCATGTAATTTAGCAGCGAAATTTGAGCATCGAGCATCGATATATCAACATGCTGACCCTTGCCGCTACGTTCCCGCTCATAAAGCGCAGATAAAATACCCATAACACCAAACATACCACCCGCCAAATCACCGATGGGTATACCCGCTCGTTGAGGCGTGTTGATATCAGCACCGGTAATCGACATACCTCCGCCAGTCGCTTGTGCAACCTGATCAAATGCGGGACGTTTATGGTTAGGGCCATCCGAACCAAAGCCCGATACCACGCAGGTAATTATTCGGGGATTAATTACGGCCAAAGTGTCGTAGTCAATTTTCAAACGCTCAGGCACACCGGCACCGAAATTACTAATCACGATATCAGCTTCCTTGACGAGATCGTAAAACACCGCTAAACCTTCGTCAGTCTTTAAATCGATGGCGGTACTTTTCTTGTTACGGTTAAGCGTAATGTAGTACGCACCCATTCCATCAAGTGAATTTTTGGGGTCCGTCGCTAATAGTTTTCGCGTTCCCTCGCCATGCAAGGGTTCAACTTTAATCGTTTCAGCTCCCAAGTCAGCAAGAATCATCGCCCCATAAGGACCAGAGAGCATATGGGTTAAATCGAGTATTCGTACATCTTCCAAGGGCTTGTTCATGCTAAAACGGGGTCGCAATAAGCGAATTTAGTAACAATTAAAGGATCAAAGCATTAGTGAAACCAAACCTGCCATTGACCAAGATTATCAGACTGGCGCATAGTAAAAGGGCCAATGATATTTGCATATTGTATTAATGTTATACTAATATATCAAATATATCATTAACTACCGTTTCTTATCGCGTTATTTACTACTAAATATATCGTTTAAGCCCAACATGCCATGAGTCGAGAATTTTAAAAATGCAGTCGAGCAACAAAACAGCACGAGAGATCTATCAGGAACTTAAAGCCAACCCAGCGCGTGCGCGCTTTGGCTTTGGAAGAAAAGCGATTCTGGTAAATGTAGACCCTCAGAAAGCGTATACGCGAACCGACCTATTCAAAACCGCTTACGAGACTGATCCTAAGCAAATGCATTACATCAACCAATTAGCCAAGGCGTTTCGAAAACTCGGTTGGCCAGTTGTGTGGACACACGTTGCCTATATGGAGTCAGCAGAAGATTGTGGAATTTGGGGCACGCGCACCGACACGCCTGATTCTCTGCAAAATATCGCTTTCGATTCTGAGCGATCTGAGTTTGATGACCGGCTAGAAATTGATCGCGTTAACGATGTTATTTACTGCAAGAAAATGCCATCGGCCTTCTTTGAAACTCAACTTCAATCGCTATGCGTTTGGCACAAAGTAGATACGGTTGTTGTGACAGGCGGTTCGACTTCAGGCTGCATCCGCGCAACAGCCGTAGACTCTCTTTCACGAGGATATCGAACCATCGTTCCAGAAGAGTGTGTCGCCGACAAACACGAAAGCTATCACTTCGCCAACTTAACCGATTTAGCCATTAAATATTCTGATGTATTGGACGTAAACGAAGTGTTTAATTGGCTTAACGAGCAATAACACAATTTTATTGCAGGACAGGTAATGCAAGAAGACCCTCAACTTTACGACTATTGGCCGTATCAAAATCGCCCGAAAATTGAATGGCCAAATGGCGCAAAAATCGCATTTTGGGTTGCTCCAAATATAGAATTCTACGAGCTAAACCCACCTGAAAACCCACATCGCAAGCCTTGGCCTCAGGCCTACCCATCCGTTGGCGGATACAGTATTCGCGATTATGGGAATAGAGTAGGCCATCACCGGCAAATGGCCCTTTTAGACAAATATGGCGTTCGTGGATCAATATCCTTATCCACCGCGCTTTGTAATCATCACCCAGAAATAATCGAGCTCTGTGCCGAACGCGATTGGGAATTTTTTAGTCATGGCGTTTATAACACTCGATACACCTACGGTCTTTCAGAAGATCAAGAACGCGAGATGATCCAGGATTCAGTAGACACGATTGAAAAACACACTGGAAAGAAACCCGCAGGCTACCTTGCACCAGCCTTATCTCATTCGGAACACACCATCGACCTGTTTGCCGAAGCAGGCGGCATCTATACTTGCGACCTATTTCACGATGATCAACCAACTCCGGTACATGTTCGCTCTGGAGAGAAATTTATTTCAATACCATATTCGCTCGAAATGAATGACACGATTGCGTATGTCGTTAACAAAGTTGAACCTCGACGGTACGGTCAAATGATTAAAGATAATTTTGATCGCCTATACCAAGAAGGCGCTGAAAGCGGTACCGTTATGTGCATTCCAACTCATAACTATCAAGTTAGCTGCCCACACCGAATGCGCGCGTTTGAAGAGGCCCTCGAATATGTCACAGGGCATTCCGACGTGTGGCTTACTACCGGGTGTGAAATCGCTGAATATTTTATAGAGCACCACTACGAATCTTCTATCGTGAATATACAATCTAAACTGAGAGGTAGATCATGAGCCAAAACTCTGAGAACGGTTTGGACAAAAGATTTTTAGAATACCCAGAACGTTCTTATGGTATGGACCATGATCGTTATGATTGGTCGATGCTGAAAGAGCGCCAGAAGATTCAGTGGCCGAACAACAAAAAGCTGGCTTTATGGGTGAACGTTTGCTTACAGTTTTTTCCGATGAATCAACGGGGTAAGCCCTTTAAAGTCCCTGCTGGCATGACCATGCCATACCCCGATTTACGTCATTACAGCCTGCGAGACTACGGCAATCGCGTTGGTGTGTATCGCTTCCTAGAGGCATTCGATAAAGCGAATATACAACCAACGTATGCGATGAGCTCCCGTTTAGCCGAACGTAATCCCTACCTGTTGGAGACCATAAAAGAACGCGGAGATGAGATAGCTTGCCATGGCATGCATATGGACGCATTGCACTTTGGCGGTCAGAACATCGACGACGAACGGGAGCTAGTAAAGCGATCGTTAAATACTTTGCGCGACCTTAGCGGCCAAGACGTAATTGGATGGTTAAGCCCCGCTAGAAGTGAAAGTGAAAACACTCCAGACTTGCTCGCCGAACAGGGTGTAAAGTACTTTAGTGATTGGGTAAATGACGACATGCCCTATGATTTCAAAACAAAGCACGGTGAGCTGGTCGCCATGCCACTTTCCAATGAACTAGAAGATAAGTTTATATTAATGGACAACCTTCACAGCGAACAGTCTTATGTTGATCAAGTGTGTGATGCTTGCGATTTTCTAATTGAAGAAAGCAAACTTAGCGGCGGCCGGATTTTAGCGCTGAATGTGCACCCTTGGATGCTAGGCCAACCTCATCGCATTGCTAAGTTCGAACAGGTGTTGAATTATATTATGTCTAAGGGAGAGGTATGGAGCGCTTCTGCCAGTGAAATTTTATCTGTATTTAAGAACCAATAAACCCACCTTAGGAGGTAAGCAAAAAAGGCCAATCCTAGCTGGCCCTTTTTGCTTAGATTATTCGAATAATACTTACATAAACTTAGTCGCACCGAAGAAAGCGACCGTGGCGATGCCAATCCAATAAATGTAAGCTAGACGACGGCCAAACCTTAAGGACTTCTCTAAGCGATTTTCGACTTCGTCATTCGCGCCTTCTGCCAATATCCTGAACATGGTAGTCCATTCGCGCATGATGAATCTTAGCAACAAACCAATCACCAACAAGCCACCGAAAAGTCCCAATTTTATTGTGAACCATTTTTGCCCAACTCCAGCATTAAACGGTCCATAACCGAGTAAAGACGTTACCGTGACCAAAAATATCAACGGGATTAGAATGAACCGTATTTTCTCGTCGATCTTGGTTAGCAAAAGACCTCGGTCGGTCTCACGATAATAAAACGCTGACCAACAAATACCCAACCAAACAGCAACTAGCGCCCACATTGCAACAATATAATTCCCACCGAATGGCTGTACGCCCCAATAGAAACCCATATGCAAGCCAATCGGCATCAACAAAATAATGCCGGTTCGCGCCGGTATGTCGATAATATATGCCGTGCTCATATGGCGCTGACGCTCTTCCATACTCAGTTTACGGTCGACTACAAATCTCGATGTATGAAACACGCCCCATTCACCGCCAAGCCAATACACCATTGCAATAATATGCAGCCACTTCAAAACAGCTAAAGTAGTAATCACAAAAAATAACCTCTTCTAATGTCGATGGAATGGCAAATACTGAAACACACGCTTGCCATTGTATTAAATATTCTACAAATATGTGATAATGTTATATCTATAGAACAAATAAGGCAAATGATTCAAGAAGAATCGCAGCATATTAAACAAATTTTTAAGTTCCGCTGTATTTGTTATATCATTAGATCAAATGAAATATTAGCCTCTAAAAATGGCTAATTTGGAACCCAAGCTCATCAGGAACCCAAGTATGACATCAGCAATTGACACCCTTTTTAGCCAACGACTCCGTGATGGCCTTAGCACCGATGCTCCAACTCCGTTATATTTTCAATTGTTTAGCTTACTAAAAGGCATGATTATTGATGGCACGCTTCCATTTGGCGAGCGCATCCCTACTGAGGAACAATTAGCCAAGGCATTTGATGTCTCGCGCATCACGGCCAAACGTTCAATGGATGAACTTGCCAAAGAAGGCTTAGTAGAACGTCGTCGGGGCAAAGGTTCACACGTTACCTACAAATATACGCCAAAACCGGTACAAGCCCCTTTAGTGGGCATGTTGCAAGAAATTGAAAGCATGGCACGCAATTCACACGCCACCGTTTTAGAATGCAATTTAATGGCCCCTCCAAGGCGCATTCGCGACGAATTAGATTTACAGGATGGCCAAAACGCTCTTCACTTAATTCGCGTGCGCGAACGTGAAGGCATGAAATTCGGTTACTACGTTAGCTGGACAGCCGGTGTTGAAATGCCTGCAGAGCCTAGCCTTTTCGAAACCGAACCCAGGTTGAGCTATTTCCGAGAAAAAGGCCTTGAGATCACACACGTAACACAAACGCTAAGTGCCGTTTCAGCCTCAGGTGAGACGGCTAAAAATCTGGGTGTCGCTGAGGGCACCGCCCTTCTTACCCTAACCCGACGTTCATACAATACCGTTGGCGATACTGAAACATTACGCGACCACTTAACCGTGTTTTACAACCCAGAGCATTTTCAGTACAAAATGGATTTAAAAATAGATTAAGACTCAACATATTATTCGAAACCATATAGATTATATTGATATAACAATATTACATTAAGATTGGTGATGTGGCATACTCGTCGCTCGTAATCGCTCGTCCTCTAATGTATGAATCCACAACAACAGCCAATAACACGGATAGGGTTATCTCTAAGCGTTATCCTTATTGGCTCATTTATGGCCCCTTTGTTGATGTATTCGTCTACCTTGGCGATACCGACCATTGCGCAAGAAATGCGCTTAGATGCTGAACGAATAAGCTGGTTCTCATTATTGAATATGCTCGGCAGCGCTTTATTTGTGCTGCCTGCCGGGAAATTGGCAGACATCTATGGTCGCCGCCGAATATTTTGCATGGGCGTTGCTCTAGCGGCTCTCGCCTGTGTTCTCAGCGGGTTCGCACAGAATTCATTAATGCTTCTGGCCGGCCGGTTTCTTCAGGGCATGGGTGGTGCCTTCACCTTTGGCAGTTCAGTTGCCTTGGTGAGCAGTATACCGCCACAAAAATACAAGGCTAGGGCAATGGGCTTGTACCTTGCTGTTTGTTATTTAGGCTTGGTTGCGGGGCCTCTTGTTGGCAGCCTTATTCTCGAGACTTTGCATTGGCGCTGGGTGTTTCACGTTCCCACAATTGTGCTAACTATTACCGCAGTGGCTGGTTTTAGGCTGATCAAATGGGAGCGCTATGGAGACAGCACTTCGCGTCTGAGGTTTTTAGACACAATCGTGTATATGATTGCCCTCTCAAGCCTCGCGATCGCTGTTTTTAGAACTAATACGGTATATGGGCAAATATTGCTCCTCATAGGGCTGGTCTCTTTCTGCTACTTTTGCTGGTTTCAAACCAAGCGTCGAGACCCCTTGCTACAGACCAAACTATTTCTTGAAAATTCAATATTTGCAACCTTAGGCCTCACCCATTTTTTCTACTACTGCGCGATTATGTCGACCTCAGTCACGATCACGCTCTACTTACAATATATAAAAGGGCTGGACCCGAAAACCACCGGTTTGATACTTATTTCACAAGCCTTGCTCACCGCTATATTCGCACCACTGGGGGCGTGGATGGGAGACAAGATCCGGGCACGTTATTTAATTATTAGTGGCGTTATCTTGATCACATCGTCGATGTTAGTACTCAGTAGCATTGGCTTTCAAACACCTGTACTAACGATTGTTTTGGCGTTAGCGCTCGCTGGGATAGGGGTCGCTATCGCCGACACGCAGCTGTTTAATTCAGCCCTCAACTCGGTTAATGAAAAAATGCTAGGCAGTGCCTCAGCCACATTGAATGGACTAAGAAGCTTTGGAGGATTGGTGGGCATTGCCGTATTGTCATTTCTGATGGGCCGCCATCTAGGCATACAGGAATTGGACCCGAATACATACCCGGAATTATTGATCGCGCTCAGACAATTTTATTATTTTGCTAGCGCGATCACAATCTCCGCAATCGGCTGTCTCTCTATTGGTCTTTGGCTTCGTAGCCGACAAGCGAAAAGTACGCCAAACGATCACCTAAATCGCGTACCAAAAATATCCATGAACCAACCGTAAAGATTTATGAACCTACCTACAATAAAACTGTTTCCTGCTGTGATTACTCTCATAGGTTGCCTAAGCTTATTAGTAAGTAATGGTTTAAGCATTTCTGGATTATCCGTGTTTGATGAAGCGATCCTAACTGAATTCGGGTGGGACCGAGGCCAGCTTAAATTTGGAGGCATGATCACCTTGGTTGTAGGGGGCTTATTCTCACCAATTTCCGGATATATGATCGACCGCTACGGCGTTAAACGCTGCATGATAGCCGGCTGGGCGCTACTAGCACTCACTCTCTATCTCTATAGTAATACCGATTCATTAAGCATGCTTTATGTCTGGCACTTTCTACTCGGAGTGGTACTGACGTTAGTTGGAATTAACCCCTGTATTATTCTGGTTTCACAATGGTCGTCTAAGTATCGCGGCGTGGCGATTGGCATCGCCGTTGTGGGGACCAGTTTAGGCGGTATCGTTATGTCTCAGCTTGGAACCCAGTATTTAAACACCATGTCATGGCGAGATGCCTTACAAATGCACATGTGGTTTCCGATTATTATGCTTATCACCGTGTTGCTCGTTGTTCGAACCAACACCGCTAGCGGTAATGATGACAACACCTCAAAGCAAGCTTCGCTCGACGTTGGCATGGATTACACCCAGGCTTTACGCACACGAACATTCTGGGCTCTAGCGGTGATTGCCACTAGCACTTACTACTCTGTTCTCGGCGCAGTTGGTAATCTATTTTTGCACATGCGTGATCTGAATTTTTCACCCGCCGAAGCGACTAACTTGATTAGTTTATTTTTTCTTTGTGCCTTGGTCGGGAAGTTTTTGTTTGGCGCCGCAGCAGACTATGTAGACGCTAAAAAGGTAATGCTAGTTAATTGTGTGGTGATGTTCTTTGGCGCGGCCTTTCTTGCGAGCATGAACGCAAGTTTAGTATGGACCTCGGTTGTCGCATTTGGTCTCGGTTGGGGCGGTATATTTACGCTACTACAACTGAATTTGGTTAACGCCTTTGGTCTAAAATCCGCGGGTAAGATACTTGGTACGATTACTGTATTTGACTCAATTGGAGGCGGCATTGGCATATGGCTTACGGGCTATTTTTTCGAATCGACAGGTAGCTATCAATTATCGTTCACGATCTATGCGATCCTAATAGCGATTGCGGCCATTGCCATGACACAAGTAAAACTTAAACGAACTGAACCAGCAGTGCCATCTTCTCTCTGAGGCGTTGCAACACTTGTAGAAACTTGCTCATAGAGGGCGATCGATATGATACTTAAACACTACGCAAACCTTTCATTTGGACAGACCCATTATCGCCGAGGCGGCAAAGGGGCTCGGTTGATCGCATTACATGCGTCGCCATTATCATCCGCCGTCATGGTGCCTACCATTAATGCTTTAGCACCATATTCAGACATCATCGCACCAGACACGCCTGGCTATGGTCAATCCGATCCGCTGCCGCCGGAAATGCTAGAGAACACTAATGACCTAATACCTTACGTTGAATGGCTTAAAGAGTTTATCGATAGTTTTGGCTTTAAGAAGGTTGGCTTATACGGTGTTGCCACGGGCTCACAAATTGCTATCTGTTTTGCCGAACGTTACCCCGAGAGACTCGACTATGTAATCATGGACAGCGCTGCGCACTTTAGCGAAAAAGAGCGACAAGAAATACCTCCTCACTACTTTCCTGATACCAGTGCAAAACCTGATGGGAGCCATCTCACAACGATATGGAAAATGTCAAACGGCCTGTTCAATTGGTTTCCGTGGTACCTAGAAGATGAAGAACATCGAATTGGTTCAGACCCAACAACCGAGCTGGTAGACGCGGTAGCCAAGGCTTACGTTACAGCCGGCTCCGACTATGCCCAAGCTTACTCGAGAGCCTTTCGCTCAGAAGATGCGAACATCATACTCAAAGTAAATCAAACACCGGTTCGCATTATTCGCTGGCAGGGCAGCATTGTGAAGAAATACACGGATCGTTTCGATGAATTTCAATGGCCGAACAATATCCAAATGCGCCATTGCGGTCAAACCATGGATGAACGCTTAGACGCAATTATCAACTGTATAAATGAGTTCAAATAATGTATGCAATTGGCAGGCCGCATTAAGAGAATGTTGATTCCATTATTGTCGTTAGTTAAATTTGCTGGATGAATAAACGGTTTTAATCCAAAACTTGTCGTCTACAAAACTCAAAGCCCAATCGTCAAATTTAGACGGCAAGCCTTCTTCTTGAGCTTGCTGAAGACTCAGGCCGTCGGCCTTCATCTTAGTAACATGACTGACACTATCAACCAAGACCTTGTGATATTCTATTAGCTCTTGCCGATTTGACAAGCCACCATGTCCAGGAATAACGACCCAATCTTTCTGAACTTTATCGATCATAGTGCCAACATTAGTAACAAAGCTCGCAACATTGCCGCCAGACTTTAAGTCAACAAAAGGCAGCCCGCCTTGAAAGTATAAATCGCCAGTGTGCAATACCTTAGAGCCTTCAAAATAGACCACGCTATCGCCATCAGTGTGACCGCCAGGCAAATGTATCATGCTGATTTTTTCTCCGTTAAAGTGTACTGACAGAGAATTGTCAAAAGTGACTACTGGCAGCGCTTCTTTAGGCTGCTTAAGCGCCAAACGTTTTCGAACATTATCGTGCGCAATGATTGATGCATGATCTCCAACAGTGGCGTTACCACCTGTATGGTCGCCATGCCAATGCGTATTTAAAATAAAATGTGGCTTATCGCCGCCCAACTCCTTAAGTGCCGCCAGTAATGCCTCCGACGTAGAATTGAAATCGGAGTCAATGATTAACACGCCATCATCACCAATGCTGATACCAACATTGCCGCCACTACCACTTAGCATATAAATGCCATCTGCAACCTTTACAGTATCAAACTTCTCTTCTTTCGAGTGATCATCGGCCCAGCTAATCGGGGCAATCAGTAAAGCAAATAAACGAACAAGAAAGGGGCGAATAACACTTTTCATAACAAACTCCAACTTTGATGGATATAAAACGTTTACCAAACCCATCATGCAATTAAAGAGGCATTAGGCAGATAAAACAGCAATTTTTCAAACGCGTTTATTCGGCCAATGACGCACCGGTATAGGGCAACTCGTAAAGCGCATAAAGATGCCCATCTCGATCGAGAAACCCAATTTCTATTCCTTTTGAACCCAAGCGATGAGGTTCGAATACCTCATATTTTTCAGCCTTTAATTGAGCGACTATTTTATCGAACCCACCGTTAGCATTGATTAAGGCCACCGACAATCGAGGCGACTGTGGCGGTCGCTCGAGCTTAACTCCGGGCACCTCAATAACGGATAAAACTCGCTGCTTGGTACTCGAACTAAAGGTGGCATGTTTGGTACGAATTGAGCGGTCGATATTAAAAATTGTGTATACATACGACTGCAAAGGATCAACGCGCACTGAGTCAAGCGAGAAACCTAGGATATCTCGATACAAATGTATCGTCTCATCCATATCCGAGACAACCGCCGACCAGCGGCGAAATTCAGCTCCAGACCATTCATTCTTCTCATCTACAGTGTCGGCAAACAGCTTCAAAGGCGCGATCGAAATAATTAACAGCAAGAGTGCACTAGGTAGTTTATTCATGTCACAATTCATAAATGAAGATAGGTGTGTCAAAGGTTGGCGGTACTCTTAAAGCTGCCTACCTAAGCAATTTGGCGTATCAAACATATTGGCTGCAAACAGTTCGATGAAAAGATCGGCTATTTCTCACTCAAAGCACGAATTGCCGTGTTCTGACATTTTATAAAGTGCGAGCGATCGGGCACCACAACATCACTACCTTGCAGCATATTATTCATCGGATAAACCGATTGTTGCGAATAAACCTTAGCAAACAATTCCAAACGCTGTCTTGCCAGCATATTGGTCATAGCTGGCTTAGCGCGCGCGCGCCGCAAGGCATTAATATTGAGCTCTGCTATACCAACCATCGACTCACCTGTGTCTGCCTCAGCCATCACTTGCCCCTTATAATCGACAACTTGAGAACTGCCATCGGTTGATGCCGCAGGGAACGGAATGCCTTCGATACCCGCGCTGTTAGCTGAAACAATATAGGCCATATTTTCATAAGCGCGCGCTTGTTTAGCTATATTCTTTGGCGTGGCTCGGGGGCTACCCACTTCACTTGAAGAGTGGCATAAAACCTCGGCCCCATTTAGCGCTAAGGCACGGCTAATTTCAGGGTAAAGAATTTCCTCAGACGCGACGCAAGCTAGCTTGCCCAGCTCAGTATCGACAACCGGAAAAAGTGAATCATCACCGTGTTTCTCTAAATACTTATCCATGACGTCATGCGGCGTCGGAGAATACATGGATACCAAGCGGCGATACCGCAAGATCACATCGCCAGAGTCATTGATAATGAAACTTGTCTGAAAATACAATTCGGGAAAATACGGATCTACTTCATAGGCATTTCCCGAAAGATAAATCTTACTAGACTGAGCGACCTTACTTAAGGCGTCATATTCAGGCCCGTCAACTTGCAAACAAGCTTTATCGATCCACGCGGGTATGGATTCGCTTAACGGAAAACTGCTCAAGAAATACTCCGGCAGTACAACCAAGCGAACCGGCACACCACTAAAAGTGTTAGCAAAACCAATACTGCCCTTAATGCGACCGTCGATATGCTTGATGCTTTGCAACATTTTTTCACGCGCAGCTTCAATTGATGGCGCAATGTTTACCGCTTGACAAGTCACTTGCAGCCCAAGGGCTTGATAGGGTTCTATTCTCATAGTTTTCTCTTGTTTAAGATCCTAATCACCATCATTGAGGCTATCACTCCAAGACCTCTTTCTTTACTCCCTCTACTAACATTACTCTAAAGGTACCTGTATTTTCGCGCAATTTTTTTGCTTGTTCATACTCATCTGAAAACCAAAAATCTCTTGCAGCTTGCATGCTTGGCCATCGGTGTAAAACTATTTTAGTGTCGCCCCAATCACCTTCTAATGCCTGAGCTTCTCCGGCAATAGAGATGTATTCGCCTCCCATTTTAGCAACCAAGGGCGGTACAACTTTTGTATAGGGAGCAAACTTAGGATAGTCGGTAATTATTGCTTCGACGACGATGTAGGCACTCATGGATAAAAACTCCAAATAAAGATTATTTGATATAATGACATAATAATATATCATATATTACCAAAACTACGTGCATTAGTATCAACACCGCAAAATCATTATGACTGACGTTCTAGGTTATCGAGCCAAATTCGGCGTATTAGGCCCCGCCACCAACACCATTGTGCAACCCGAGTTCGACGATATGCGGCCGCAAGGTGTAAGCAATCACTATAGCCGCATCTTTGTAGAGAACGCGAACGCGATCTCAAACGAGTCGTTTATGAAGGGCACGCAGATCATTTCAGAAAATACCTTAGATGCGGTACGTCATGTAATGCCCTGTGCACCGGACTATTTGGTTATGGGTATGTCTGCGGTCACTTTTTATGATGGTGCACGAGGATGTATTGAGTGGAAGAAACCAGTCGAAGACATATCGGGACTCAAAATATCAGTTGGTTCAGAATCCATAGTCTCTGCGTTAGAAGCCTATGGCGGCGTAAAGAAAATAGCCTTTATGTCTCCGTACTACCCTGTTGCCAATACCGAAGTTGCTAATTTTTTCAGTGATTACGGTTATGAAACAGTCGCTGATCAATGCTTACAATGCCCAAGTTGGAGAGCCATTGCAGAAGTGACAAACGAAACCACCCGCCAAGTATTTCTCGATATGAACAGTGATGACGTCGACGCCATCATTCAGGTCGGCACAAATTTATCAGCGGTGCAATTGGCCGCCGATATGGAACAAGAGCTTGGTAAACCAGTAATCGCGATTAATACGGCGACGTATTGGCACGCCCTGCGGGCCTGCGGAATTAACGATAAAATGTCTGGCTTCGGCCGACTGCTTGCGGAGTTCTAGCAAAAACGGCGTATCATGGAACAACCTTTAGACCTTCGGCTTTTATCTAAACTTGGCACGCTTCGACAAATAGAAATATTTCTCAAGGTGGCCGAGTTAAGTAGCATTGCACGCGCTTCAGAAGCACTATGTTTGACTCAACCGAGCGTCTCAGTTCAAGTTAAAAAGCTGTCTGAAGCCGTTGGCTTACCCTTATACGAGGTAATAGGTAAAACATTAAAACTGACTGAAGCTGGCCGTGAAGTGGAAGACACAGGAAAAGAGATTTTTGAATCGGTCAATCGTTTAGACGACACAATCAATAGCCTTAAAGGTCTCCAGTCGGGCAGCTTGAGCATTTCCGTGGTCACCACTGCAAAGTATTTTTTGCCCTATATTCTTGCACCATTTTGCGAACTCTACCCTGGCGTAGAAGTCGAATTTCATGTTGGCAATCGAGACATGATCGTCGAACGATTGAAAAACAATGAAGACGACCTTTATTTCTTCAGCGAATTACCAAACGACTTGGATATTCATTCACATCCATTTTTACCCAATCCTATAGCCGTAGTTGCATCTAAACATCACGACCTTGCAAGTCGCAAAGACTTAAGCTGGAATGATATTAAAGGACAACGTTTTTTGATGCGCGAAGCTGGGTCTGGCGAAATGATTAAAGTACAGGCCTATCTTAAAAAGAATAACTTTAAGATGGACGATGTCATGACCATCGAGAGCAACGAAGCCATCAAGCATGCCGTTATGGCAAACATGGGCATATCCATAATGTCTGCCTATATCTTAAGCAACTCGGATATGGACGGCCTAACTCAACTAAACGTTGACGACTTTCCTCTTATGTCTCGATGGGAAGTCACGCATCTAAAAGATAAAAAATTATCCCCCGTAGCCCAGAGGTTTCTAGATTTCTTGCTAGAAAATGGGCGCGAGATATTACCGATGAAAAAAATAGAGAAGAATGTGCAGTCAGCAATTGACGGAAAGTGGGGAACATAGATTTTTATCTATCTAATCAGAAATAATTATCTATTATTATCTATTTCTAGCTTCTGCTACTTTAACTCTACAGACACTTTTGGAGATTAATAATGAGACCACACGTAGAGTTCATCCACCAAGATGATCTAATTTGGCACATCGCTGAGCTACCACTAGGGCAAGGCGAAGCCGAACAACAAAACTTAAGTTATGACGAAGAAGACGGTTCAGCGTCGACTCGAGTAATTTTCAAAACGGATTGGACCCGAGTCTCTGGTCTTCACGCAGCACTGGTTGAGTGGTATGTACTTAAGGGCGAAGTTCGCCTAGGCGACGAAGTGCTTACCGAAGGCAGTTATTTCTGCGCGCCCAAAGGCATACTCACTCCGGCAATGATGGTCACGGCTGGCACTGAAGTGCTGTTATTTCGTGAATATGGTGACTGGAAATTCGAACCTGCTTCGGCTGATCGACCCGGGACCGCTAAAGAGCACGAACTTACCATCGCTCATACAAACGAAATGGATTGGTACGAAGTTACCGACCCCGATAACGGCAGTCCCATGAACTTCGAACGCGGCGGCACGCCGGTACCAGGGCTCTATATTAAGCTTATGTATCGAGACCCTATTACTGGTTTCTATACGCGCTTAATCAAAGCCAAGCCAGGTTGGAAGGAACATCCGCTAGCGCACCACCCAGTATTTGAAGAATCATATACTTTAGCTGGTGATTTCCATTACAACTACGGCAGCTTACATGCAGGAACTTACTTCTTTCGCCCCGCACACATTCGCCACGGTGATTTTGTGGCGGGTGATGAAGAAGGCGCCACTTTTTTATTACGATGTGATGGCGACTTGGTAGATTGGTATACAGATAACGCACGAGTCGAAATGTTCGGTGACCCACAAAACTGGGGAGAAGGTTACCCTGATACCGAAGAACCGAAGCTACTTCAACCCGTACGATCGAGGTCTGTGGGCGAATGGAAAGATCCTAATTATCAATAAGTAAAACAACATCAACGCTAGCTAACTTAAATTCAATGGCCGATCTTATCTTCAGATAACTATCGGCCATTACTGTTCGCTACCGGCATTTTCTTTAAAATAGAGAATAAGATCAGCCAGGCTGCAACGAGAGGTAAATATTGATGGCTATCATCGTAATCTGCCACGACGGCGATAATGCACAAGGACTTCGTAAACAACATTTACAATCACATTTTAGGTATATCGAAGGTATCTTAGACAAGCTCGCAGTAGCTGGCCCAATTAATCAACTACAAGCTGCACACTATGACGGTAGCTGCTTTATTTACGACACCGACGATGTTGAAGAAGCAAAACAATTATTCGACAACGACCCATATGTTAAAGCTGGAGTCTATCGTAGTTACTCATTTTCTACATTCATGCCAGCAGCCGGAAAATGGATTGGCGGCAAGGTTTGGTCGTGAATTAACCTTCTCGAAAAAATTCACTATCAGCCGCTAGACCACTGACCGTGTGTTGTACTCATTCTTTGCTTTATTTGTTATAATGTTATATCTTTATGATTAAACTACAATAATACAAATAAACCCTCAGTAAAATTTGTGACTAAGCCGTTAACACTTTTCGAGAAACTTTGGCAACTACATGAGATTAAGCATCTGGACGATGATGAATATCTGCTTAATGTAGACAGAATATTCTTGCATGAACGCACGGGCAGTATCGCGCTGCTAAACCTCGAACAGAGCGAGCTAGAAGTGTTGCATCCTGAAACCGTATTTTGCACCATGGATCACATAGTCAGCACGAAACCGGGCCGCACTGATAAAACCGAGATGCCGGGGGGTGAAAAGTTTATTTCGGCAACTCGACGCGCAGCAAAAAACGCGGGCATCACTTTATTTGACTTAGACCATCCTCAACAAGGCATTGCGCATGTGGTGTCGCCAGAACTTGGAATCGCCTTACCGGGTATTACTATTGTGTGTCCCGATAGCCATACCTGCACATTAGGGGGTCTAGGCGCACTGGCTTGGGGTATCGGGTCGACCGATACAGAACACGCTTTAGCGACCAAAACGCTTAAGGTTAATAAACCTAAAACCATGCGCGTAAACTTTGAAGGTAGGCTCCGCGCAGGCGTAACAGCCAAAGATATGATTATTCACCTGATTGCTGAGCTGGGTACCACCGGTGGCTTAGGCCATGCGGTTGAATTTTCTGGCACAGCCATACGCGCACTTGAAGTGGAAGCACGATTAACGCTGTGCAACATGGCCGTTGAATTCTCCGCCTTCACCGGTCTTATAGCGCCCGATGACATTTGCTTCGAATATCTTAAAGGCCGCGAGTATGCGCCAAAAGACGAGCACTGGGAAAGCGCGATCAGACATTGGAAAGACCTGCATTCGGACCCCGACGCTGAATTTGACAAAGAAGTGAGTATAAATTGCACTGAGATTAGGCCAAGTGTTACCTGGGGTACCAGCCCACAAGACGCGATTGCTGTGAATGATGTTGTCCCTTGTCCTGATCAATCGAGCAACTACTCAAATGACCGGCGCGAATCAATGCGAAAAGCTCAGGATTACATGGAAGTGGCGCCAGGCCAACGTTTTGAACAAATTAAAGTAGATGCCGCCTTTATCGGCTCTTGTACCAATAGCCGATTAAGTGATCTCCGCCTAGTTGCAAACTACTTAAAAGGCAAACGGGTTGCCGAGGGTGTTTCAGCAATTTGTGTGCCGGGCTCGCGCTCGGTTAAACGTGCGGCTGAGAAAGAGGGAATCGACAAAGTGCTAATTGACGCCGGATTTGAGTGGCGCGAATCGGGCTGTTCAATGTGTTTTTACGCCGGTGGTGAAACATTTGGTGTAGGTAAACGAATTATTTCCAGCACCAATAGGAATTTCGAAGGCCGCCAAGGCCCTATGGTCAAAACACATATCGCCAGCCCTCTTACCGTTGCCGCGTCGGCTTGCGCTGGGTACATACGAGGGGCCGATAATGGATAAGTTTATCACTCATACAGGCATAGCAGCGCCACTTATTCGAAACAATATCGATACCGACTCCATCATTCCGTCGCGCGAAATGAAAACCGTATCAAAGCTCGGTTTAAGTGATGGCTTATTTGCCGCATGGCGCTATTCGGATGCCACGAAACGAACGCTAAACCCAGACTTTGTACTCAATTCACAGAGCTTTAAAGGCGCGAGCATTTTACTCAGTGGCGATAACTTTGGCTGTGGCTCATCACGCGAACACGCAGTTTGGGCCCTAAAAGAGTTCGGCATTCGATGCATTATTGCAGAAAGCTTCGGCGCCATCTTTTATAGCAATTGCATCGCAAATGGCATACTGCCAATAAAACTAGAAAAAGCGGACATTCAGCAGCTGAGCAATAGCCAAATAAAAGAGCTCACGGTAGACCTCTGCTCGCAAACCATAACGCGCGACCAGACTTCATACTGGTTCAATATTGCCAACAACGACAAACTTTCGTTGCTTGAGGGCATAGACCCAATCTCAGCGACTCAACGACATCAAGCATTGATCGACAGTTTCGCACAGAGAGATAAACAACTGCGACCTTGGCTTTACTGAGTGCGCCGCCAGAATTGGTGAGCTCGTCTGGTATGACGTTCGTCATCAAACTAGAAAACAACAAACTAGAAGACAACGTTGACGGCGGCTCTTTGCCATATCGCGCATTCTAGATTCGTACAAAAACTTTCATTTGATGTTCTGAAAGTAAAAAACCTCATAGAAACCACACAAATTTCACCGCGCTATCTCGTTAAAATTCATCACTTGCATATTCAGAGAGCTCTTTATCAATTAGGGGACGGTTGTGAATAAGAAAGCCAGTGGTAGATACGACGTTATTGACATGCTTCGGGGAACAGCGATTTTGCTTGTGGTCATCAGGCACGTGCAGTTGAGAATTCCTTTTGATAAAGCAGAGTTACTGACTAACATTCCTGACTCGATTATTAATGCCATTTTCGTGAGTGGGAATGAAGGAGTGCGAATCTTTTTTGTGATTTCGGGCTTTATAATTACTTTGGTGTCATTGAGAAGGTATTCCGATCTCCGCAATATTAATGCCAAGCAATTCTATATATTTAGACTCGCAAGAATAGCGCCCTGCCTGATTGGCCTATTGATGATATTGACCGCTTTGCACTTTTTAGGAATAAAGGGCTACGTTATCAGTACCAAGTTTAACTACCTTGAAGCTTTGTTTTCGGCATTAACGTTTCACTTAAACTGGCTGGAGGGTATGAAAGGATATCTGCCCGCCGCCTGGGATGTTCTATGGTCGTTAAGTGTTGAAGAAGTTTTCTATCTTATATTTCCTCTCGCTTGCCTAATCTCGAGAAAGAAAGAGATTCTGTATTTTCTACTAATAGCGTTAGTTATTGCTGGGCCACTCAATAGGCTTTTCTTAGAAACAAACAAAATATGGCAAAGCAAAGCATATCTTTCCTGCATGGACTCAATCTCAATGGGTTGCCTATTTGCTTTGATAAGTCATAAAACAACAATATCAAAGCCCTTCACGCGAGCTTTTTCAGTTCTTGGCTTAGTGATAGTCATATTTGTTCTTATGGAAAAGCGTGGCTCATCTTTCAGTATTTTGAGTGAATATTATTTGTTTAAAACGCTACTTTCAATCGGCGTTGGACTACTGCTCGTTTCTTCTGTTAGGCAAGAACTTCAGCCGCTGCTTCGAACATTGCTATCGCCTCTAATTATTTACGGTCGACTTAGTTATGAAGTCTATTTAACTCACGCTTTTGTTGTTTTAACGGGCGTTAGCTTATATAGAGAATTCGAAATAAGCCTAAATGATTCTTTCATTTGGTTAATTGGCATTGTGATAATGTCAGGCCTATTGGGTTACGCTGTAGAGCGCTATTTCTCGAGACCAATGAATTCGTGGATTAGAAAAATTTACGATAAACCTAATTCCAACCAAACGGTTTGAATGAAAGGAATTTATGTTTATATAGAAGTTGTAGAAGTTCTACCGCGCTTGGAGCGGCCCTATTTAACCTTGTATGCTTTGTATCCGGCTCGACATTTTGTTCCTCCTATCCTCGTTAGTTGTATTGAGTATCTAGAAGACTGGTTTAATTCTAAGCGCTAAACGGTTCGAGCCCTCAAAGCCTGTTATTTTAGGCTGTACCGTTGTTCAGGAATTGTCTACGTTCGAAGGCTGATCCAATAATAAATTCAGGACAAAACCGATACTAGAGACGCTGGCCGGCTACCTTATATTAAACAAAGGTGGCTAGCACAGTCTCTTTGACCAGAAATCTTGAAGGCTAATTGAACCAACTGCTTGCCTCAGATGAGTTGTAGAGCGATTAAGAATTTAGCTGCTTAAAGCCTTTATGCCTTCGCCATAAACGAAACACGTTCAGAGTTACAAATGCCAACCCAATTAATAAGATACTGTTAGTCGCGATGGCTAAGACAAGCACCACGGTAGCAAGAATCAATAACTCGAAACGCACAATTCCCGTCTTTTTCAGAATGAAATCGTGGCATAACCAGATAGCGATTAAATAGATAGACAGAGCAATGGCCAAACCGAGTACCGCCTTATCCATCGTTATATGGCCATGAACCGAGGCTGCATCAACACAGACACTGATAAGAGCGCCAACGGCTGCCGCAGCACCAAATATAAAGTAATGCCCGTAAGACCAAATAAAGCAGGTGGTTTCATTATGCAATTCTTGTTCAACTTTATCGTCAAAGTATAACCACCACATCGAAAATAGAATGAGTAGTGCGCCTGATACGATCAGGCCTAATTCAGGCGTAAAGTGATTGAATACACTATCGAAAGCATTGACCGACGCTAAGATAGATTCACCAAGAACAATGATAGTTAACAGCCCCATGCGCTCTTCAAGATGCTCTGCATGGTATTTTGTATTCTCGCCTTTTGCCACCGAACGTTCGGCAAACCAAGGCACTATCAATTCACAGGCGAGCAAACAGATCCACGCCATCCAACTTTGGTAGAACAAGACCGTAAACGTCCATCCGCACTGCACTAAAAACACACCCACGGCGTAACGTATAGCAACAGGGCGAGACTGAATATCATCACGGGCGACCTTCATCCACATTAAGATGTAAGGGATACGCATCACAAGGTAGCCAAGCATAATGTAGAGAAAATTTTCTTCTAGGAACGCGGGCTTAATCCCAATGGCAACGATGATAACGCCGATCATCTGTACAAAGGAAGCCAGTCTAAACTGGGTATCATCGGTGTCGTAACCCGACGCAAAAAATGTATATGTATTCCATGGCCACCAGACGCACCAGAAGATCCACAAATACATCAAAATTGCATGCGGTACGTGATGCCATTGAGTGATTGCGTGGTGTAACTGTCCAGCAAGAAACGCGATCGCGACGACATACACTAAGTCATAGAAAAGTTCTAACGGCGTTGCCGTGCGATGAGCTTCATATTTGTTTCGAGCAATAACTGGGTTGATAAAAACCGAGCGTCTGACATTTTCGTTTGGCATGATATTGCTAATTGGGCTTTGAGTTAATATGTGTTGACGCATGCGTCTGCTGACTCGGGTCAATTTAACCTGATTTAAAAAGGAGCAAATTCGTCTTTAGCTGTTGACGGAACGGTCCAGTGTTCATGGGCGCTGTATGCCCGGTCAGTTGAACCAAACCTTGGAGGCAGCTGCATACGATCACCATACAACCACAGCACCATGTTGGTACGCTTGCCACCGGTAATTGGTTGCGCAGCATGCGCGACCGTGCCTTTGTGAATCATCGCTGTACCAGGTTCAAAGGTTAATCTGTTTGCCTTGCCAGTCGTTGGGTCATAAAAATCAACTTCAGAGCCGGTAAATGTTTCGTCTGGCAAATTGAGGTTGATGTTTAACGTAGTCGCAGAGGCATCAGAATGCAGCTGAAGAGAGGTGTCTAATCCTGGTTGATATTTAATGGAAAACCCAAAGGTCTGCGTGTCATAACCCATTATTTCTGGAAACAATAATCGAGCAAGCGGCCGCATGTATTTATCAAGCAGCTGGGTATAGAAGTATTGAAAACTAGGCGCTGCTAAAAAGCCGTCGGAACGTTCGTCAAGCATTACCCCAAAGCGATTCAGCGCGATACCGTATGGCGGGCGTAGTGGAATCTGTGCTTGTTGAATTTCATCAAAATAGCTGCGTAGGTGATTGAGGCGCTCCGGATCAAAAAACTGAGCCTTAAACACACCGGGGGAAACCTCGTTCCACAGTGTTTCTACTGAGACCTCTTTCGTGGGATCTTGCCAAGCGGCTTCGATCACGGTTCGAAGTTTTGAATCAAGCAAAGAGTCATCTAGTACGGGAAGCCCGTTTTGTCGTTCTTCCCACTCTTGCCAAGCGGCACTTAAAACATCTTTAGCGTCGGACCAAAAACGTAATACCGATGGATCTCGATTCAGCATGGCGTCTTGAGAGGGCAATTCTAGAGCTCGTGCAATCGCCAACTGGCCTGATGATATTTGATTACTAGTCTCTTTAAGACTCATGTCGTTTTCTCCAAAATTAGTTAATAGATCGATACTTTTCCACTCTATTAGATAGCTTGATATTGATAAAGAAGATCTTTAAGGATTCAGAATCTATGAAATATATATAATTGGCGATTTATACACATTTAGCGATTATCAATATTTTATAGATACTTATTCTATAAATTGAATCATTATCAATTGTTTCAGAATTTTTTAGAGTAGAAAGCTCACTGAAACCAGACTCCTATCTAGGAATAAGCCATGAACTACGAAAACTTTAAAACCTTTAGCGCTGCGGCAAATGATGGCGTATTAACAGTAACCATCGATTTACCACCAGTAAATGTTCAAGGCCAAGCAATGTTGGAAGATCTAAATTCTTTAGCAATGCGTCTCGAGCGAGATCGTGAAACGAAAGTAGTCGTTTTCCAATCTGCACATCCTGAGATCTGGGTCTGCCACTACGATACTGAGCTGTTGAAAGATATGTCCTCGGAAGCGGTTTCTAGAGAGGAAGCAAAGCTTTTGGACCTTCAATCAATACTCGAACGCATCAGTCGTGTTCCTCAAGCGACCATTGCAAAACTAGAAGGGTTCGCGCGAGGTGGTGGTCACGAATTTGCCTTGGCCTGTGACATGCGATTCGCTGCACGAGGCAAATTTAAATTCATGCAAATGGAAGTCGGTATGGGCATTCTTCCTTGCGGTGGTGGAGCATCTCGTATGGCGCGTCAGGTCGGCTTAGGTCGGGCATTAGAGATTATTTTGAGTGCGCGCGATTTTGACGCTGACGAAGCCGAAGCCTACGGCACCATCAACAAAGCGTTAGAGCCGGACGAAATTGGTGAGTATGTCGATAATTTAGCAAAACGCATTGCAAAGTTTCCGGCCGAGTCAATCAATGCATGCAAACAAACAGTTTATGAATCTATCGACAAGCCTATTGATGAGGCACTCAAAGCTGAAGCCTATTGGTTATATCAGGCTACGAGCAAGACACCTGCCTTAACTCGGTTCACATGGGCTGATGATCAAGGCGCTCAGTTTGATATGGAAAATCAACGAAACTGGGAAAAGATGGTGATAGATGTTCAAGAGGTTAACGACTAATCACCTTGGTTTCTATAATTGCTTTTATAAGTTAAAAACATTTTCAGGGTTAGTTTTATTCTGCGCTTGCCCTTGATTAAAACTCTTTAAACAATTTAGACGGTCTATATACAGTGTTTCAACACAGGCCAATTTTTGATAAGAAAGGAAGTTAAAACAATGAAGAAAATTATATTAATTACAGGCTCAACCGATGGCATCGGTAAGGCAACTGCTGAAGCACTTGTAAATCAAGGCCACACTGTTTTGTTGCACGGCCGTAGCCAAAATAAATTGGATGCCGTCAAAAGCGAATTGAATTCAGCTTACGGCACAACCAAAATTGGGGCTTATTCCGCGGATCTCTCTGACTTCAAAACCGTAGAACGGCTGGCGGCTGACGTGTCTGAAGATCATCAATACATCGATGTGTTAATTAATAATGCTGGCGTTTACAAAGTTCCAAACAAGACGGCCGACAATGGAATAGACATTCGATTTGTCGTCAACACCATCGCGCCTTATCTTCTTACCGAAAAGCTTACTCCATTGTTAGGCAAGCAAGGGCGTGTTATCAATCTCTCTTCAGCCGCGCAAGCGCCTGTGGATATTAATGCGCTCGGAGAGGCAAACCGCTTAAGTGACGATCAAGCGTACGCGCAGAGTAAGCTTGCCTTGACGATGTGGTCGCGCTATGTCGCTCAAACCCAAGCTGATAAAGGGCCAGCAATTATTGCCGTAAATCCTGCTTCTTTCTTGGGAAGTAAGATGGTTAAAGAAGCCTATGGCTCATCTGGTAAAGACTTACAAATAGGTGTTGATATTTTGGTAAGGGCGGCTCTTTCCGAGGAGTTTTCTTCAGCATCGAGTTTGTACTTTGATAACGATAAAGGCGCGTTTAGCGCCCCCCATCCAGATGCGCTAGACCCCAGTAAGATCAAAGCGGTCACGGAAAAAATTGAAAACATTCTTTCGTAAATCCCATTACCGATAAGTTGGAGCAAAATATATGTTAGGTGAAAACCATTCATTATTGAACGAGTTCCCAGAATTCTCAGCACTGATTAAAAAATTAGTATCAAATGATCAGTTGTTTGCTGAACGAGCAAAACAGTACAACCAACTCGATGAGAAAATTAGAACACTAGAACTGGCAAACTCGCCAATAGGCGATTCAGAAATGCATAAGATGAAACACGATCGATCTAAGCTTAAAGATCTGCTTTATAAAAGCTTAAGTATGCAAACAAAAGAATAGCGCACTATCAACAAACTCATGCGTCTTCCCAATACGGTTTATCACCCAGTATTTCTAAGAAATAGTCGATAAATACTCGCACTTTAGGTGCGAGCATTCTTGAGCTCGGATAAACCGCCCAAATTGCTGTATCACTCGCTAGGGGCTGATCTTTAAGTATTTGAACTAACTCACCGTTTCTAAGTTGTTCGTAAGCGCACCAGGCGGAGCATATTGTTATACCCAGCCCATTAACACAGGCGTCCCGAACCGCCTCTCCATTGTCCATGCGCAGTATATGTTTTGGCTTAACGCTTTGACGCCCTTTAGGCGTTTTGAAAGCCCAATCTTCTAGCCCCATCAAACCCACACAGTTGAACGCAGTTAAATCGTCTGCCGATTTTGGTTCACCATACTTTTCAAGAAAAGCAGGCGAAGCGAGCACCATGCGATTATCGACGGCGAGCTTTCGTGCAACCAACGTGGAATCATTTAGGCTGGAGTTTCTAATCGCAATATCAAAACCACCTTCGACCATATCTAAGATCGAATCACAGAGCCTTAGGTCGAGCATCAGGTCAGGGTAACGTTGCGTGAAGTCTGCCAGCGCTGGAACAATGTGCATGCGCCCAAATGAGGCGGGGGCGGTAATGCGTAGTGTTCCTTGTGGTGTCACACTGCCTGATCCAACCGAAGCTTGCGCGAGTTCGACGCTGGCAAGCACTTGCTCGGCGTGAGGCAGAAAGTCTATCCCTTCTTCGGTTAAAGAGACTCGCCGAGTTGTTCTGTGAATCAACCTAACGCCCAAACCTTCTTCGAGTTTATTGATGTGAGCACTGGATACCGCAGGTGAAAGTCCCAGTTCTTTTCCAGCCATGCTGATGTTGTTTATGGCTGCGACACGCATGAATAATCTTAGGTGCTCTATGTTCATTGTCAATAAAAACTATAAATTGATTAAGTTAATTTAAATATTATCAGCAATTGTGTAAATAAATATACTCAGGTTTGAATTAACCAATACCAAGAGATATTTGATTATGAAAGCAATGATTGTTAACGCCTACGGGAACAGCGATGTTTTTGAACAAGCCCACATTGATAAACCAGTCATCAAGTCAGGCCATGTATTGGTAAAAATTGCAGCGACGAGCGTTAATACGGTGGACACCATGATTCGGCAAATGGGTCAAGATTTAGCCTTATCCCCTGCATTACCTGCAGTACTTGGTATGGATTTCGCCGGCGTCATTGAAGAGATCGGCGAAGGTGTCGATGGTTTTAACATTGGTGATGAGGTTTACGGCTGCGCGGGAGGGCTGGCTGATTTACAAGGTGCGCTTGCCGAATTTATGTTGGTAGATTCACAATTGATCGCGCATAAACCGACAACCATTTCAATGCGCGAAGCAGCGGCATTGCCTCTGGTGGGTATTACCGCGTATGAGGGTATGATGAGAGCGGGCGTCACGAAAGGTCAAAAGGTTCTTGTTCATGGTGGCTCTGGGGGCGTAGGACACGTGGCTCTCCAATTAGCAAAGCACTTCGGCGCAGATGTGTATTCCACCGGCGGCGGTGAAACTCAGTTAGAACTGATCAAATCGTTAGGCGCAACAGGTATTAATTATCGCTCCGAGTCGGTTGCTGATTACGTTGAGCAATACACAGGTGGGCGTGGTTTTGATGTTGTATTCGATTCCGTTGGCGGCGCGAATATGCTTAGTTCATTTGAAGCCACTGCGTTAAATGGTCATGTGGCTACCACGGTTTCTATGCTCGAAATTGATCTAACGCTAGCGCACTTCAAAGGTCTTTCTTTGCACGTTGTTTTTATGTTGATTCCGATGCTACACAACATCAAAAGAGAACAGCATGGCGAGATTTTGACCAAGCTGGCAAACATAGTCGATCAGGGGGCTATGAGACCAGTGGTCGATACCGAACATTTTGACCTACACGAAATTGGAAAAGCTCATGACCATCTTGCAAGCGGTAAGGCCTTGGGTAAAGTCGTTGTCTCTTTATAGGTCAAAAGGCTTTCTGATCGCCGACAGAAACCATGCTTGAATTTAGAGGTCTAAAATGAGCATCCGCGCAATAGTGAACTACCACGTAAAAAAAGCTGAAAAGCAGGCATTTGAATTTGATGTCGACGGCATTGTCGGTAACTTAATCTCGCCCGAGTTAATGCCAACGGAAGTTACTGTAAAAGACCTTAGAGACAAAGACTTACATGTTAAATTTTCTAATGATGGAATTACTTTTGAAAATCACGTCAGTCACACCCCGGGATTTGATAATTCTTCAGATTGGGTTCATAGCTATGAACACGAATTATCTTTACTACTAAAAGACAAACTCGGTGCGGAAGACGTCATAGTGTTCGATCATACAGTTAGAGTCGATGATCCAAACGCAGATCGAAAACCGGCCCGTAATGTACATAATGATTATAGTTTTCAAGGTGCACAACAAAGACTCGTTGATTTGCTTGGCCAAGAAAATGCCGAAGAATTCAATGAAGGGCACTTCGGTTTCGTTAATGTTTGGCGGCCAGTAGATCACGTAATAACGACCTCTCCACTTGGGTTCATTCGACCTTCATCTATTAACCCTAAAGATTGGATGACCATAGAGTTGATTTACCCCAACCGGGTAGGTCAGATTTTAGGTCTCGCCGCGAACAAAAACCATGAGTGGTTTTACATGTCTCAAATGACCCCAAGTGAAGTAGCTATCTTTAATATTTATGATAATAGAGACGTACCTAGCCTCGGCCACAGTGCGCTTGATGTCATAGAAACCCAAGCCAGTCAGCGAAACATCAGGAAAAGTATCGAGAGCCGCACCTTAATTAGGTATTCATAAATCCCAAATTATTTAATAACCCCACCCCTCGAAATCAAGAGACCAATTCTTACAGTATCTCGCAGATGGATGCCCGAAGTTTGCCAAGGGCCGTCATCTTGAGCGAAGTCGAAAGATCTCCAAATTTTGAGTAAATATTAGAGGTTTCTCCACTCGCTTCACTCGGTCGAAACGACGGGTTCTTGCCCAAAACAGTCATTATAGAAAGTCATTGCTCGGTTTCCAGTTTACAGATTCTGCCCAAGACTGAGCTGCTCGATAAAGCGTATCCATGTAAGGATCTTTAATTGCGTAATAGGAATCTATATCATTGGGGAAACGCATTGCTAGTTCCAATTTAATCTGCTGGTAAGCGTGGGTCATAAACGGATCGTTCCTCAAAAAATCTCTAAACAACAGAGGGTACTCTTGATTTAGTCTACCAATCTGGCGTATATGCACATTGGTTCGGCGCTGGTTTTTGGGTTCTGATAAGAATTGTTTTCGGAGCTCAGGCGAGCCTTGAGAGAAACCTATCAAATTGTCCTTCGCGTTGTCGTGTAAGCGGTATCCAATATCGACAAGCTTAGAGGTGACGGTCTCTTTTGATAGATTTTCGACAGATATTTGAATATCAATCACATCTTTTGCAGCTAGGCCATTAACCGCAGTCGAACCGATATGATCGACACGAATAGCATCGTCATCGACAGTGCTCCTAATTTGACATGCAAGAGCAGTGTATTCTTCGACCCACCTAGGGTTGGCCATTACCACTTCAATTTCACTCATCAATTTAACTTCACAGAACAAAAGATACTCAAGCATTTCCTAAGCAGCGATATTGAATTGACACACATACATCTGAAATGTCTCTTTCTAGTATCTCAGAGGCATTTTACTATTTCAAATTTACAAGGCTAAAAACCTCAACTTTGCCCTATGCCGCCATCTTGAGCGAAGTCGAAAGATCTCCAAATTATGAGTAAATATTAGAGGTTTCTCCACTCGTTTCACTCGGTCGAAATGACGGCTTCTTGCCCAAAGCAACGCAGACGAAAAGCAAAATCAGACCAATTCTTAAATACAAATTTTATTTCCAATACTACTCGTATTTTTCTCTAATTCATCACCCAGAATTTTATCGGCAGCGCTCCCCAGTATAGAAGCATTATGATCAGGTGCAGCGCTAGGACTGTAGCGATCAGATCACGACGCATTATCTGAGAGTACTGAGTCGGCTTTACCATTTTGATTGCCGATATGGTCAATGAAATTGGAAGCAACAATGATGCAATCGTTAATAGTCCACTCGCCAAGGTCAGTTCGCCGAAATGAATAAAGCTTTGTTGAGAGAAGGCGAAGATGGGTATTGTGAACAAAAGTAAGCTGTACCACGGCCACTGTAGATACTTGTTTACCGTAGTAGACTTGAGAACAAAACGTGAAGTGGCAACAACTAATATGTAGAACAGCCCCATTAACCCCAGAATCGAGCTACCCCAGTAATAAACTACCGTAAAAACGGAGGCTTTTTTAAAAGTATTCAGTCCATCGCTCAAAAAAGAATCACCGTCTGATTCATACACAACGTGGGAAGGAATTCTCCGGTCAATGGCACGAAACAAGGAGCCGCTGATTGGCACCAGAGTTTTGTCTGCGTTTTGTAAGGAGCTGATTACCAATTTCGAGCCCTTCCAGCTCATGTGCTGTACACCGAACACAGCGTCAAGCCAAGCAAATTCTTCCATGTTGTTTGGACTGAACAGATAAAAGCCCTCGATATTCTGATGATGCACACTACCTGACTCTAACATCGGATTGACGGTAGCCGTATCAGTCAGATTGAGTGCTTTGATAAATGCTACGTCAAACTGGCTATAGTCAGCAATTTCACTATCGGTATTCACGGAGTAGAAAAAGGCTTTTCCCTGATCAGGAAACACGCAAAAGTTTGCCCGAAACCCGAAAGTAGTTCCTGGATGACATTGTCCGAGTACGCCATGACGGTCTCTCAACGCGAGTGCTAGACCGTGACCAATTCTTAGACCTGCCAGTGCTGCCTTGGTCGTAGATGGCTCAGCCAACTGTTTAATTAGTCCGAGCCGTATAAATTGCTGGCCGCGCAGATTTCCATTGCCTAGTAAGAACATAGAGAAAGCCAACATATCCTTCGCAGTAGTAGTGAATTGTCCTGCCGGCCTGAGATATGTGGGCAATGCTTGTATTTCCTGATTATCTTCGAGGTAGCCCATTGCTAGCGGAACTGCAGCATCTTGTTTCTGATGAGTAAAATGAAAGGTACTTTGGCCCATACCAACTTCAGAGAGAAGCTCTCGATCAAGATAGTCTTCATAACGTTGGCCACTTACCTCTTCAAGCACCCATGCCAACAATGCGTAGCCGGTATTCGAATACGAATATTGAGTTCCAGGTTTGCTACGAATCTTGAGCACAGCGTTGTCGCGCGCTAGAAGCGCGGCCTTTAGGGGAGTGTCTTCTGTTGGTTGAGAGTTTAGAAACTGCCAAATGTTCAAATTGTTTAGACCAGCAGTGTGCTCCAGCAAATGTCTGATTAGAACAGGTGAAGAATCACGCCACGGATTATCTATGATCGGAGTTGATAACAAGGGGGTGACCTCACTATCAAGTGAGAGATCTGACTTTTCGATGAATCTTAAGACCCCGATTGCAAGAAGAGTTTTCATCACTGAACCCACATGTACTGGAGTCGAATCAGTCATCGATTGATGCGTAGTAACGTTAGCGAGGCCTAAGCCACCAGAACGGGCACCATTCTCATCGATGACATGCCATGTAATCCCCTGGATCCCCTGGGTCTTCAACAGATTGGATAACTTAGCCTCGAGTTGGATATTCCTCTCTTGTTCTCCATTATTTTCCGTCGCATTAACGGCGCATAAAAACCCCAAATTTAGAAGAAAGAAGGCTGTAAATGTAAAGCTTAGTTTCAAGGTCGCGTTTTCTAGATGAGTGGTTGGCTTTCGTATATAGAGGATACTCAGCAATAGTCAAATCAACTTCAAATCGTCCTTGCAATGGTGCGCTAATCACTTATTTAACACGATAAAAATGAAAGATTTGGTGCCGTAGTTATGTCAGCGTACGCAGGTTGCTTCTTCACTGAGCAGATAATATGAGGCGTTCACTAAGAGCCCATTTTCTCCTCTGGGCCTATTCATTTTTTGCGATTTTGAATATTATGTTATATCATAACATAATATTCAAAATACTCACTGTGCTACTGAAGTCGAACTCAATGTTAGAGTGTTACAAATCCAAAAGTGTGTTGATGCTCTCTCTTTACGTGATTGGGCAAATATTCGTTACTGCGCATGCGGCTGAGCACGGCAGCGAACACCACCGACACAACTGTGTTATTTGTCTATCGGTTTTGAATGATGAACAAGCAGATCCGCCGATATTAAGCCAGCTGGTATCGCTGACTTTTGTAATGGTGCAAGCCGAATCACTCCCGCTTGCCAGTCAGATTTTATCCACAAAGAACCAGGCGCTTATCCCTGCCTCTACCGGCCCACCTTCAATCTAAACCTAAAAGTTAATCGCCGCTCTACGTGCCTTCAAAACTAGTTTTTGGGCGCTCATATTTGCGGTTCATATAAAGTTAGATGATTGAAATTATGAAAAATTATAAATATAAATCGGCGGCGCTGGGTTTAGGCGCTGCTTTTGGAATCACGTTTGCACTACCGCTAGTAGCACAAACACAAAATGCAGCCGATGAGGCTAAAATAGAAGAGATATTCGTACTCGGCGAACGGCGTGCATATCAGGGTAACTTCGATAATTTAGAAAACCCTACTGCGGATCAAGCAATTAGCGAGGAGCTGCTTCTTCAGGTAGGCGCCTTGACCTTGGACGATGCTTTGGACCTATCAGCTTCCGCCGCGCGGCAGAACAATTTTGGTGGTCTATGGAATAGCTTTTCTATTCGAGGGTTCTCCGGGGACATAAATTTGCCGAGTGGTTTTCTGGTAAACGGGTTTAACGCTGGTCGCGGCTTTGGTGGCCCTCGTGATTTGGTCGGCATTGAATCTGTCGAAATATTGAAGGGCCCTCGCTCAGCACTGTATGGTCGGGGTGAACCGGGGGGAACAGTCAATCTTGTAACCAAACGGCCTCAATTTGAAACCGGTGGTTATATCCGAGGCACGGTAGGAGAATGGAATCAAGCGCGTGTTGAAGGTGACTATCAAACCGTACTTGGAGCGGATCAGAATGTTGGTCTTCGTTTAGTTGGTTTTTATGAAGATAGTGATAGCTTTCGTGACCCCGCCGAGTCTGAAAAATTTGGGTTTTACCCCTCAGTAAACTGGAACATTTCTGAACGAACCAGTCTTTCCTATGATCTAGAATATACCTCTCAAGAATTGCCGTTTGATCGCGGTGTCGTCTTCTCCGAGGATTTTGGATTTTCTCCACGCGACTTTTTCGTAGGCGAGAACGTGCCAATCGAAACCGAAGTCATCGGGCATCAGTTCGAACTGCAAAATAATTTTAGTGACAACTGGAGTTTTCTGGGCGGCGTGGGCTTTCGTGAAACCAGTCTTGAAGGTGATGCATTTGAACCACAATTTGGCTCGCGTCAGACCTTTTTCCTTAACGGTGAAACGATCTCACGATTCTTTCGCTCGCGTGACTTTGACTCTGAGTATTTTGTGCTGCGCGGCGAGTTGGCCGGAGAATTCCAAACGGGGCGATTGCGTCATCGACTGACTGTGGGCGTGGATTACGATAGGTTTGATAACACGCTGGTTATTGACCGTTTTCGCTCGAGATTTGGCGGAGATATTAATGCTCTCACACCGTCTGACCTTGCAAATGATTTGATACTTGAGATAGGCAATCCTGTTTTTGGTGCAAACCTGAACCCGGCTGCGGGAGCCAATACCAATCGAAATGAAGTACTCGAAGGCTATGGCATTTACATACAAGATCAAATTGATCTGACCGATCAGCTACAAATCCGTATTGGTGCACGCTTTGACGATTTTGAGCAAGATCTCACCAATTTTCTGGCATCTCCAGCGACAACGATCACCTCATCCGATGACCGTTTTTCACCTCAGATTGGTGCGGTGTATCGGGTCAATGAGGGTCTTAGCCTGTATGCCTCTTATGGCGAGGGTTTTCGCCAGCAAACCGGACAGGACTTCCAAGAAAATCAATTTGATCCAAACGTCACAGAATCAACGGAGATTGGCTTGAAAATTGACCTTGGTGAGTTGTATGGCTTCGTAGATGGTTCGATCGGTGTCACTCTGTTCCAAGTTGAACAAAGCAACTTTCTTGTCAATGATGACCGTCCAGAAGCGACGGCTGTCGGATTTTTCTCAATTCCAGCGGGTGAAGCAGAAAGTAGCGGGCTAGAGTTAGACGCAAACCTGGAATTTGAAAACGATCTGAGTCTTTGGATCTCGTACGCCTATACCGATGCCGAATTTAGCAACAGCTTTGCTGATGCCGATGGTTTCGGGTTTACCATTGATGCTGGAGACCCCGTTATTAACTCGCCAGAACACCAATTTAATCTACAGGCAAGTAAGGGGCTCAGCTTGGGCAGCATGCAGGCTAGTATCGGTGGCGGCATTTTTTATACGGACGAGCGTAATGGCTTTGTCGGGTCTGACTTCACCTTACCAGACTACACCACAGTGCGGCTGTTCGGTGAAGTAAAACCAGTTGATGGACTGTCGTTGCGACTGGACATAGATAACGTATTCGACGAAACGTTCTTCACCAACTCTTTTGCCAACGTTTGGGTGGGCCCGGGAACGCCACGTCGTTGGAGATTTAGCGCTACTTATTCTTTCTGACTAGCCATCGTTACTTAAGGCACACTCAGTGAATGTGCCTTAAGCGAATACATGACTAACCAACCTTAAAATCACTAGGAATTTTTGTATGGCAGCCATTGCAGTCAACGATTTATTTGTTAGCCGAGACGGAACACAAGTTCTTCAAGGCATATCCTTCAGCGTGGAAACGGGTAGCGTTTATGCGTTGCTCGGGGGAAATGGCGCCGGAAAATCCACCACGTTATTAACGCTATTGGGTTTTTTACCTCTCGATCAAGGCTCTGCGTCTGTTCTGGATAACGATGTGATAAAGGAGGTGAGCAGCCTACGCCAGCAGATTGCTTATCTGCCTGAGGCGGCTACGCTTTACCCGCACCTTAACGCTTATGAAAATCTTGAATATTTTTTAGATTTGGCAGGCAAAAAAACAGTTCGGAGCCAGTTAGATACCGCGCTGGACGAAGTCGGCCTTCAGTCTGAATCACGTTTAAGACAGATGGATAGTTATTCCAAAGGTATGCGCCAAAAGGTCGCAATCGCTCTGGCTATCTTGCGAGAAACACCGATACTTTTATTGGACGAGCCTACTTCAGGGCTCGACCCAATAGCAATAGACGAGTTTAATGTCCTTGTGCGTACCTTGGCTGCGCAAGGTAAAACTATTTTAATGGTGACGCATGATGTTTATGGTGCCTGCCAGGTTGCTGATCGTATTGGCTTATTGCGACGAGGGCAACTCGTTGGTAGTTTCGATGCGACAGATGGGCAGCAAATAGAAACAAACCTGGTGCACGCAACCTTTGCCGAGCGAGCCACTACTTAGATGAATAGTACAACTCGAATAGCCAGAGAAGAATGGCGTCAATGGTTACGCTCTCGACTTGCTATAGTCAGTCTGATCGTATTTATTGCCTTATTGTTATTCACGACAATTTTCAGCGCGCTGGATACGCGGGAAGCGCAGCATAAACGCCTGCACCAGCAGGAACAGGCCGAAGAAACTTTTTTAAACCAACCTGATCGTCATCCACACCGCATGGTGCATTATGGCCATTACGTCTTTCGTACTCCTCCGCCACTCGCCATGTTTGATCCCGGTGTCGACTCAGTTACTGGCCAGTCACTATTTTTAGAGGGGCATCGGCAGAATTCTGCCATGTTTGCCGACGCGCGTGCGCAAGCTCGGACAGGCGGGTTCGGCGCGTTAACCCCCGCAAAGCTCTATCACCTTTTTTTACCACTGCTTATTATTGCTTTAGGTCATGGCGTGATTTTGCGCGAACGGGAAGCGCGCACACTTGGTCCACTCCTATCGCAAGGTGTCTCTGGCTCACATCTGTACGGTGGAAAGCTACTGGCTTTAAGTATATTGATTGGTTTGCTGTCTTTGCCTGCACTTTTTTCATCGGTGGCAGCGAGTCTTTCAGGCGAAAGCGCTCTGGCTTGCATCATGCTCTATCTTGGCAACGTACTCTATCTCGGTATATGGGCAGCACTGACACTTCTTATTTCCGTCACCACACGCTCGCGGGCGGTTGCTTTGGGAGTGTTATCTGCCGTATGGGTTCTAAGCGTACTTGTTATCCCACGCATTGGGGTAACGTCCGCCAGCGCGACGCTACCGTCGGAAGGAAAAATTCTGACCGACATGCGCATGAACGAAGACCTACGAAAGTTGGGCGACGGTCACAATGCTGCTGACCCAGCCTTTGCCAAGTTACGTGCAAATTTACTAGCGCAATATAATGCCGAACGCGTTGAAGATTTACCCGTTAACTTTCGCGGAATCGTCGCATCGAAAAGCGAATCTGACTTAACCGAAACTCTGAATGCTTATGCGGAAAAACGGATGCAAAGGGAGGTAGACCAAGCAACACACCTCTCTAGCTATCGGTGGTTATCACCCTATCTCGCGATTGGTGGCGCGTCGCGAAATATAGCTGGAACAGATCTTGAGACACACCATCGTTTTCTACGAGAAGCCGAGACAGTCCGTTATGATTTTGTTCAGGGTTTGAACAAAGCACACATAGAACAGCTCTCCTACATCGACGATATTAATCGGAATAAAGGCGAGGAAGGTTGGAAGCGCGCACGTGTCGACGCTGATAGCTGGCAGGTGTTGAAAAAATTCAGATTTACACCTGATCGTGCAATGGATCGAGTAAACCGCGCAACCCCCAAGCTGGTATCGCTTTTGATTTGGTTCATCGCCTTGTTGAGCGTAGGAGTGTTCGCCGCACGGAGGCTCACACCATGATGCGCGAAATAAAATTTATGCTCCGCGACAAAGCGGCGTGGGTTTGGCTTTCACTGGCGTTTTTCTTCTCCGGCTCTGCTGTACTACTAGGCCTGAACGAAGTGCATCAACAACACGCAGAGATCGCCGAGTTGAAGCAGCTTGATCAAATTGAGCGAGAGGCTACGCTGCTCGGTCAATCTGATTGGGGTTCAGCTGCGTACTACACTTTTCATATAACCTATGACCCGCCTACTGATTTCGCCTATGCGGCGCTCGGCCAACGTGATGTAAGCCCTTGGAAGCATCGCATCCGAATGCTTGCCTTGGAGGGTCAAATTTACGAAACAGACGCGAACAACCCCGATTTTGCATTAATTGGACGGTTTGATTTTGCGTTCGTAGTAAGCTTGATCGCTCCGCTTCTCGTGGTTCTCTTATTGTTCGATCTGCGTTCTGGTGAGCGTGTTGCTGGGCGCTTACACCTAATTGAGGCTAGCGCAACAAATGTTCGAAAACTTTGGTGGCTACGTTCGATACTTCGCATCGTGGCGTTAACGGGCGCACTTTCTTTACCCCTTATCATAGGCGGGATTGTTTCTGGCTCGTCCTTAGCGACATTAACGTTCTGCGTGGTCGCGGTCTCGCTCTATCTTTTTTTCTGGATGTCTATAACGCTATGGCTTACACCAGCTAAACAAACTGGGTCCTATAATTTGACCGTGATGCTAGGGGTATGGCTATTTCTCTGCGTTATTATCCCTGCGGCTCTCACACAAGTTATCGAGGGAGTCATTTCGGTACCCGATGGCGGAGAGATTGTGCTAACACAGCGTGAGGCCGTCAATGATGCATGGGATCTGCCTAGAGAAGCGACCTATGAGCCCTTCCTTGAACGTCATTCAGAATGGAGTAACCACACAACTTGGGACGATGACGATGGCTTTGAGTGGAAATGGTACTTCTCCTTTCAACAAGTTGGCGACCAGACTGTGGAGCCGATCAGCCAATCTTACCGAGATGGGCAAGCGAGACGCGATGAACTCGCTAATGGGTTAAGCCTGATTTCACCTGCTACTCTATTGCAACGAACAATCGAGCAATTAGCAAGCACCGATATGCGCTCAGCCCTTGCCTTTGAACAAAGTGTCAGGGATTTTCACGCTGATCTACGAGCCTGGCATTATCCAAAAATGTTTAAATCTGAAGACTTTGATTCTGATAGGGCCCTTGAAACGATTCCGATTTTTAAACCCTCGAAATAGAAGCGAGTTTAGACTGGCTGCCTGAGCCTAAGCTTGTCATTGTTTATTATTGTGATTAGCTATGGGTAGATACTTTTTTAAAGACAACTACCATAATAAGTTGGTTCACATTGAGTCTTGTATCTCTGCTCTGAATATCCCAGAGGCATTTTACTAGTTCAAACTCACAGGGCAAAATTCACAAGGTTGACCTTTAAGAGCCATTTATCAGGCCATAAATGATCTAATTAATTGAAGTCGAACGGTGTATCAATTATCCGTGTTCGTCAATCGTAAGAAGTTACTGATTAGCACGTCGACTGTATACAAGCCACGCTGCTAAATTGCGCTAATTTACTTAAAACTTTTACGCCCTTTATAGAGTTATTTGTGGTGTGACACCATTTATAAATCCTAGGCAGGGTTTTGCGATTTAGATTAAATCAATCTCGATTCTAACTGTGTTTACAGAGTTGGGTTAAAATGCCGTCATATTAAGTGGGAGAGTATTAATGACCGGCGAACTTTATTTACTGGATCAAAAAATCGAACGGCATAGTTTTCAAGATCAGGTACTGCGATTGGCTACGGTGCTCAAGGAGCTGGGTGTGGCAGAAGACGATGCAGTTGGCGCACTGCTGTACAACGACCCATTTTATATCGCAGTGGTTGAGGCCTGCCGTCACGTAGGGGCGCATTATGTCCCCCTAAATTGGCATGGATCGGCGATGGAGATTGCGGACATTCTTGACGACTCGCACACCAAAGTGCTTATAGGCCACAGTACCTTAACGAGTGTTTTTCAAGGCGAGTTCCAACTGGACTTCCCGATACTTTCGGTAGAGATCCCAGCTGCCGTGCAAGAGGCATACAGCGTGGAACACGTTATCAACGAGGGTCAGGTGGACGCTAAGGAAGCAATCGAATCTGCCACGCCAATAGCAACCCCACCTCCTCGCACTCGAGGCATGATGTCCTACACCTCAGGAAGCACTGGCCGACCAAAGGGAATTCGCCGTCAGTTGAATACGGATAGACCCGATTCATATGATACCTATAAAGCCTTGGCAGAAAGTTTACTGCAACTCACTCCGGGTGACCGTTTCTATACCTCAGCGCCTTTGTACCACAGCGCGCCAAATGCACTTTCTGTAATGTGTGTTGCGTACGGCAATGCCGATCTTATTTTGAGCCCACGGTTTGATGCGGAACAATTTTTAGCCGATATCGAACGTTTTAAGATCACCCATGTCTATATGGTTCCGGCTATGATGGTGCGCCTACTTAAATTGCCAGAACCCATAAAAGCCAAGTATGACACGTCATCCTGGCGATTCAGCATCACCACGGGTTCGGCCTGGCCAAGAGATATAAAACAAGCCATGATTGATTGGTTTGGCCCTATTTTTTACGAAACCTATGGTGCCAGTGAGATAGGGTTTATGACCCTCATTTCCTCTGATGAATCTCTGCGAAAACCGGGGTCGGCGGGCAAGGTGCTACCTGGTGGCTCGATTAAGATCATCGATGATAACAATAATCAACTTCCTGCTGGTGAGACAGGTTCAATCTATGTTTACCTGCCCATGTTTGGAGATTTTTCCTACTCCAACCTGGAAGGGAATTTGGAGGGAATCCGTTATGGCGATCATACTACTGTCGGTGATCTGGGCCATCTGGATGAGGAAGGTTATCTTTACATCAGTGATCGCAAAAAAGACATGATAATCTCCGGGGGAGCCAATATCTTTCCAGCTGAGATTGAATCGGTACTAATTGAAATGCCAGAGATTGTGGATTGTGCTGTATTCGGTGTTCCGCACCCTGAATTTGGTGAATCGGTTGTAGCTGCGGTAGAACTCGCTGCGGGTAAAACTGTGAATCAGGAATCTGTGGCGGCATTTTTAGACGGCAAGATTGCTCGTTTTAAAATACCAAGAGTGATTGAAACACACGACCGATTGCCAAGGGAAGACAGTGGCAAAATATTTAAACAACGTCTACGAGCACCGCATTGGGCAGATCAGAAAGGACAGATATAACCGACTCGTTCAAGACACTATAAAGAACCTAAGAGAAACCCTGCAGAGCTTGTCTGCAAGTTGACGCATCGTTGTAATCACGCCTGACTCACACCCAATTAGATGTGAGTAAAAAAGCATGTTCGAGAGTAATCAACATGCCAAGTTAGGTGAGACCGATGGTTTTGCTTGAGGCAGCATGGCGTGAGTTGAAAGACCGCAGCATGCCGCCTGCGCGAAGAAACCAGAGTTGTACCCCATATACCGCATTGATCTGCGCCAGTAGCAGACGTCCGAATTTTGCCCAAGACCGTCATATTGAGCGAAGTCGAAAGATCTCCAAATAATGAGTAAATATTAGAGGTTTCCCCACTCGCTCACTCGGTCGAAATGATGGGTTCTTGCTGAAAACACATTCAATTATGACATTATGAATGGGGCAAAGTTGCCTTTTATAGTTAGATAATAAATCCAATACCCTAGCTAAATTCTTTCTTTGCTTTCCTCCAAAAAAAGATAGCTACCAAAAGAGCGACGACAGGTACAACTATCCCAAATTCGTCTACATACCAAGCTGAATTTTCATCCACAATGGTTAATGGCGTAAACACTTTTTGGATAACCATATTTGAACATGCATGGAATATAACGGCACTCCAAACACTTTCAGTTTTATACCTTAGGTATGTCATCGTCACCGAATTAGAGACAATAAATAGAGTGAAGATACTTAGTTGGAAAATAAGCGGAGTGTAGCCACTACCGTAAAAGCCTTTGATCATTAGGGGCCAGTGAAAAGCGGCCCAAAGTAAACCGCTTATAAGCGCAACTAATCCAAAAGACATCGATTTCGAAAGTTCAGGAACTAAAAAGCCTCGCCACGCTAACTCTTCGCCGAAAATTGACGGTATTGATAGAACTAAGCTGAATGTCATGGTCAACACGACATGGAATAACACTATAGAAATATCATTCCATCCAACTAGGTTATAAGCCTCTCGCGAACCGTTAGCAAAATCAAAATTGAACTCCGCTAAACCTAAACCCCAAATGAATAAATATGATGATGTAGCGATGCCGAGCGGCACTAAAAAGCTAATCCATAGGTAACGAGAATTTCCCCACAACAATCCAAGTGAAGAAAGTCGACGCCCATGTAAAAAGCACGTCACTATAGCCGCCAAACCGACCGACATCATCAAGGGTGATGCTCGCTCAAGCCTAAAAATCAACCAATAGCCAATACAGTAAAAAATTACTGTGAGAAATAGAAATGTGGCTAGCGATGGAGCTGAAGCTCGAATTCTGTCCTTGGACATGTTCATTGGAAGTTAATGATGAGTTTTAAGTTTCTAATTAGATACCTCAAATTCCTATTTGGATTCAAGATTTTACAGTCTGTTTTGCACAGGTGTGTGTCAACTAGTCAGGGGAAGCCCATCTCATCCAAATAATGGTTCTAAATTTTGGGGCAAGGTCACAATTAAAATTAGTAAATCAATCAAGTTGATAAACTATAAAAATGACACTTTAATCCTCTAGAAAGCGTTGAAAATCTTTTAGGGATTGTCAGCACTTACTGATGCCAACGGAACGATTGCACCCTTATGCTGTATTACTTTTGCTGCTAGTGCATGACCAGCTTTACAGGCCTTAACGCTACTAGCGCCGGTAAATCGTGAGGCTAGGTACCCAGCATTGAAAGAGTCGCCTGCCGCCGTAGTGTCGACTGGCTTAGTGAAAACCGTACTCACGGTTTCATAAACCTGATCGCAATACGACAAACAACCTTCTCCACCCATTTTCACAACAACCTCAGTTACCCCAGCGGATCGAGCGGCTTCAACAACTTGTTCAGCGGTTTCATAGCCAAATAACGATGACTCATCTTCCAATGTTGGAAGCGCAATGTCAGTGATATTATACATTTGCGTATACACTTGCTGAGCGGTAGCGGTGTTCAACCATAAGTTAGGCCGATAATTTCCATCAAAAATAATTTTCCCGCCCGCTTGTCTATATGAGTTTAGGCAACCGAACAAGCCATGGAGTGACTCTTCAGGCAGAATTCCCAAGCTGATTCCTGATAGATAAAGATAGTCGTACCGACTCAGTGCTCGAAAAAGTTCGTGAGTTCGATCAATGTCATCAAACAAACGACTTGCCGGGGAATTCTTACGCCAGTATAAAAAAGAGCGTTCGCCATCTTCCGCAACGTTAATCATGTACATCCCGGGAACGGAATTGGGCATGCGCTTAACCAAAGAGCAATCTATCCCTTCATTTTGCCATTGGCCCATTAGCCAATCGCTCATTACATCGTCGCCAAGACCAGTAACGTAACTGGTCGATACGCCACTTCTTGATAGATAAATCGCAGTGTTTAAGGTATCGCCTCCGTAGCCCATTTGCATTGGCTGTGAAGAGCCGTTGCTCGGAGATTCGGCACGCGACAACTCCAACATACATTCACCGATTACTGATATAGATATCGACATTTACTAACCTGTTCAATATTTTTTGTAAAATTTCACTGGTAATACGCAACGCCGAATTTATTGCCTCGAATTCCATTAAAAGCGCTTTTCGGCAAATACTTAGCTACGAAAACAGAAGGCCACCATTAACATCAAGGTTCGCACCAGTGATAAATGAGGCCTGTTCGCTGGCAAGATAGCTTATTGCTTCAGCCACTTCTTGCGCACTACCTTCGCGCCGCAATGGAGTTGCATTGGCAATATTCTTACGAACTTCATCTTTGCTAAAAGTATCGTGGAAGGTAGTACTGATAACGCCCGGACATAGAGCGTTTACACGAATACCTTGTGGGCCCAATTCTTTGGCCATTGAGCGTGTAAATGTCATCACCGCGGCTTTTGAGGTCGCGTAGGCTGATGCACCAGGGCCACCACCGTCGCGGCCCGCTAAGGAGGCAAGATTTATGATTGAACTGCCCTCGCGCATGTGTGGAACGCAGTATTTTGTAAGAAGAAAGGTACTGTTTAAATTGAGGCGCATAACATGGTTGAAAAATTCTTCATCCATCTCGTCAATCGTCTTTCGGGCCACCAATCCACCCGCGACGTTTACTAAAATATCGACGCCTCCATAAACCTGCACGGTTTTAGAAACCAATGATTCAACATCCGAATTATTGGCCATATCACCCCGAACCAGTATTGAATCGGCGCCCAGCGCGTTCACCTCTGCTTGTACCTCATTCGCATTGTCTTCATTGTTGAAATAGTTGATTACAACTTTAGCACCTTGGGATGCGAGTTCTAATACAACAGCTTTGCCAATATCACGGGTTCCACCGCTAACGATTGCTACTTTATTTTTGAATTTCATACTATTTCCCAGTGTTCGTCAGCGTGACAGACGAACACCATTATTGCTTAATTTTGACGACCAGCGTTGACCCAAGGTCCTACGCTCGCGTTCTATTAAAGATTAACTATTCCCTTTTAGAGGTTCAATTTTTGGACAAAGCACCAATATACTCGCCATCACAATAATCGCTAAGGCCGCTCCAAGAATGAACACATTCTGATAATTCGCTCCTGCGGTTAACCACGGTACAGTGGCTGTTAACGCAGCCGCCGAAAACTTCGCTGCCATACCAGCAAAACCAGCTAATGAACCAACACTGCCCTTACCAAGCATGTCACTTGGCAGCGTTTGGATGCTACCAATCGAAGTTTGAAAGCCGAATAAAATAACCGCCATAATCATGACCGCAGTGTTAGCGCTACCTGGATTCGAAAGCATCAAAAGTGCGGGGAGCATAATTAAGCAACCAAGCACAATGACGGTTTTACGTGTTTTGTTGACTGTCCATCCGGCCTTTAGACGATTTTGTGCCAACAAGCCGCCAAACCATGCACCAAACATCGCTCCTACATAGGGGACCCAGCCAATAATTGCGAGCCCTTTAACATCCATATTATAAACTTCTACCAAATAGGTCGGAATCCAAACAATAAACAACCACCAGATTGGATCAATCGCCGCCGTAGCGATAATGACGCCCCAGCTTTCTTTATGAGAAAGCATTTTTCCATAACTTGGAACATAACCATCATCAGGCTCACCGTCGTTATCTGAGTCTTGATTTTGTTGTCCGGTTAAAATGTAACTTCGCTCTTCATCGGTTATCCAAGGATGTTCTATCGGTGGTGCTTTAATCAACACTAACCATGGAACCAACCATACAAGACCAACAAGACCAATCAATATAAAAATGACTTTCCAACTTAGAAATATCGCCAGATAGGCAATTAGGGGTACTGAAATAATGCCACCTATGGCGGCGCCCGAATTAAAGATACCTTGAGCTAAGGCACGCTCTTTAGATGGAAACCATTCGGCATTAGCTTTAGCCGCACCTGGCCAGTTACCTGCTTCGGAAATGCCTAAAAGGGCACGAAAAATACTGAATGTTAGAACACCTTGAGCAAAAGCATGCAATGCCGTTGCGATTGACCATACGGTGATTGACAAAACAAACCCTAATCGAGTTCCTATCCAATCAAAAATCTTACCAAATACTGCCTGACCAATTGCGTAGGAAAATAGGAACACAACACTAACAATACCCAACACTTGTTTTAGTTCGTCAGCTGTTTTATCTGGGTATACTTCGCTTCCCATATAAGGCCACAATACACTCAGTGCCTGCCTGTCTATATAGTTAATAACCGTGGCTAATGCTACTAATGCGATTACCCACCAGCGTAAATTTTTTACTTTCATAAGCCTTCTCTCAGGTCTGTATTGGTTTCTAGTTCTGATAATACGGTTTGTTAAAGGCGTCGCTTAATCTTCTAAGAAATCTTCTCGCACTGGGCTGAAGATATCGATTAACACACCAGCTTTTTTACATACCGCGCCATGGTTTTTATTAGGAGTAACGTAAAACGAATCGCCCGCTTTTAGTAGCTGTGTTTCGCCGTCAATCGTGGCTTCAAACTCACCACTCTCGACATAGGCAACTTGCGTGTGCGGATGGTGATGCTGATAACCCTCAGCGCCTTCTTCAAACCAAACCTTCACCGCCATTAGTTCAGGGCCATAACCAAGTATTTGACGTTTTATGCCTTTATCTACTTGTTCGATAGGCTCTGAGGAGCTAATCACAAACGCAGGACTCTCACTTTTCTTCATTGCTTTTTCTCTGATGTATTAATGACTCTGAACAGTGAACTAGAACGAATTTATTCATGTATGTCACTATTAGTCGTTAGTTGGCGCTCGGTTATAGATACTCTATCGTGAGCAACGGAAAGTTGTAATGGACTAGCTAACATCTACGAGGCACGAACACTTGGTGCTTCCAATAATTGCGGGTGTCATCACAAAAAGTATAAGCATTTTACCGTGCCCTTGATTTGAATTGATGCCAACATGTCTTAGGGCTTCGCCTTCTTAAAACGGTTGCCAGAAATTGTCGCGGTGTTTTGTTTGTCGCTATTTAATTCAATCACGGTCGGCTCAGGCGTAGCAACAAAATCATTCGCCTTGATTACAGTCACTGGTTCAGCGACGGTATGAGCGACGGCGATGCCAGCTGAATTATCAAATAGGTTGTTAGAAATATCGGCCACTTGTACCCCATGGATTCGCACCGAACTTTTGGTCTTATTGCGTTTCCCCTGGCCGACTGATTTGAACTTAGAGTCAACGATTTTCAGATGAGGGCCGAAGGTACTTTCATCGGTACCTCCACGATACAGGTCAACAATAGCGCCATTAACCGATTCAAACGTAGAATTTTCTATGTCGACATACTCGGCGTTATAAATGCCAAAGTCGTCATTCTCTTGCTCGAGTTTTAAAATAGCCCCCGAGATATTTCGAAACTGTGAGTTAGTGATCGAAATACGATCAGCAAAAGTTCCTTTGGAAACCGTCAGAAAATGAAACGAGTGATTAATATCCAAGTCCTCAACAACACTGTTATCAATAATCAGCTCGTAATTACTGAGCATGGAACGCCGAGGAGTCCGTACAACGGTATTTCCGGAGCTATCAGGGGAATCGGCACCGTTAATAGTTACTTGATCAAGTTTCAAATTCCCACCGTCTTGAATCTCGAATAGAGCGCCTCGTTCATAGGTGATTTTTATATCATCAACGGCAGACCCTTCAATCACGATACTTTTGTCAATTACAATCAACTTCGACACGCTGTAATGTCCTGCCCTCAACTTTAGTAAATCTCCGTCTTGGGCCGCTTTAACGGCTTCAGTCAAGGTATCTTGCCCCGCTTGAATTGTGATTTCACTGCCAAAACCAAAGGTCTCTCTGCGGTCGCCTTTAGGGTACCAAGCAACACCAACATCATTTTTACTAATCGGGTTTAACTTGGTTGCGAGACCTGCACTCGACACATCTTGACTTTGTAAAATCATTAGGCCATTTTTATCACGTTTCACCACTAGATCTTCGCTGGTAAAACCGTCCTTCAAAACGGGGTTGCTAACATCGTTTAATAGATTGCCGGAAAATTCGATTCCGCTTACATCGTCATACACGGTGAAGGTATCGCGCTTGTCATCGTTATAAATAAGATTGTTCTTAAAACGACTGGTGATCGGTACCGCCGAACGCTCTTGATCACTGCCTGCGGCTAATTGGATATGACTAACATTGATCAAGGTATTATTCTCAATTACCGAATCTTCAACTTGATGGTATCGATTAATTGGCGAGTTTGGAACGCCATTCATAATCACTAAACCACCGCCAAAACGGTAACCGGCTAAACCTTCTAAATAGTTATTTCGAATGGTTTGACGCTTGTTAATCAGTCTTAATCCACCAGTATGATCAACACCGTTACCAATGAACACATTATTCTCCATTAGGTTGTCATTACCATGGCGTAGAGTCATGGTGCCGCGGGACTCGAAAAACACATTGCCGCGAAATTCGTTAAAACCAGACTTATTCGAAATCACTTCAAGCTCGCCGTCGCAACGATCAAAATAGTTGTTCTCGACCTTGGTATATGAATTCTTTAAAGAATGATGGCTAGTACCTATTCGCAAAGTCTCCCCACCATTGGAGCCTAAAATAGAACGGGGACCAAAATAGTTATGATCAATGCGATGATAGTTGTCTTGGCTCTCTGGCGTATTCATACGTACAGCCATCGTCACGCCTTTGTTACTCTTGCCTTCTAAATGATTATGATCAAAACGATTGCGCTTGCCATACATCATGACCCACGAATCATTCTCATATCGCTCCGGATTACTAAAATTATCGATGACGACTTCAGATACACGAGAATCGTAGGCATAGCTATTTCGATCACTGCGAAACGAGATAACCGCGCTAGTCGGAGTATGGCCATTTTTAAATACAAGGCCTGAAACAAAGAGATGTTTGCCGTGAAGCCTCAAATTTGACTGACCGGAGATGATAACTTTACCCTTATCTTCTGCGACTAATGATATGGGCTGTTCTTTAGTGCCTTCACCATGAAATAAAATCTCAAAGTTTTCCCACACTCCGTTAGCCAAAACGACCTTATCACCCGGAGCAAGAGAATCACTTATTTTGTCGTATTCATCTTGTGACGTTATTAAGAAATCTGTTGCATTTGCCCTATTATAGAGCGACGTTATAAACACTAATCCAACTATACCGACTAGCATGGAGAAATTTCGCGCGGTTACTTTGTTTAGAGACATAGACTCGACTTTTTTGGTGTAGTTTGACGTCGGCATTGAAAAGGCACAATACAATGCATTCTGGATTTATACATGGAGATTAGATTCAAACAAATGAGATAGACAATGTCAACCATTATGTATTACCAAATATTTGATCACCTTTGTTTTTTGATTAATTTTCTTGTATTACCAATAAGTTAAAAGTGGCTAATAAGAACACTTCCCTTAAAAATTCCGAGTGAAATATCATTCTATCTGCGCAAGTTACGGCAAAATCTTTATACTACTTGACTAAAATTGTAATACAAATCAGACTAATGCTAAGATAATTTGGTAAGAACAACGAGTAGCTATTCGTAAGTAAAATGTTAAATAAGAAAAGATTGTATGTCGCCGTTTTCAACAAAATATCGGCTTTAATCAAATCAGGAGAGTTTCCGGCGAACAGCCGATTACCGGCCGAACGAGAGTTGGCAGAACGCTTTGGAGTTAGCCGGCCGACGATTCGCGAGGCAATTATCGCTTTGGAAGCGCGCGGCGAAGTGGTTGCTAAAGCTAGCTCTGGTGTTTATGTAAGTGAAAATAGTAATTTAATAGAAGACCTTAGTCATGGCCTCAGTGCCTTTGAGTTATTAGAGGCGCGCGTAGTGTTGGAAGGTGAAGCTGCGGCACTCGCAGCGAGAATGATTACTTCAGACGAGTTGCTTGAACTCGAACAAGCGCTTGAAACCATTAAGCGCGAAGGAGTGGAAGACGATTCGGCTTCAGGTGCTGATCGACAATTCCATTCAGTCATCGCTCGTGCAACACACAACCAGTTAATAACCAAAGTCATTGGCTTACTTTGGGATCTACAAGAAAATCTCGACCATATTAACAAGGCCCACCGATCTGTTTGCGCAAACGAAGATCGCGACATGCGAATCGCTGATCATATTAATATATATGATGCGATTGCCTACCGTGACCCAGGCGCGGCTCGCAATGCCATGCGCAGCCATTTCTCTGATTTACTTAAAACCATGCATGACGCCTCAGAGATGAAGGCAGTAGAGGAGGCGAAACTTAAGGTCTTGAAGATGCGCCAACGTTTCTCAATTAGCGAATTATCCTCTTAGGTTTACTGACAACCTGAAGACCAGACAAATTGAAATTAGAACCGGTATTACGAGTAACATTCACTAAACCAGACTTAAGACTAAATAATTCGTGAATCTTGGATATGGTTCGGGCCGAATGACCCTGTAACAATCGATGACATCAGACAAACCGGTGCCACGGATATTGTCAGCGCATTACACGACACACCCACAGGCGAGATCTGGACCGTGGAATCAATTAGACAATATCAAACCATAGTAGAAGCTGGTTCTCCAGAAACCACTAAGCTGAAGTGGATGGTAGTAGAGAGCATTCCAGTGCATGAAGACATTAAGCTTGCCAAGCCGGGGCAATCAACTATTCATAGACGATTGGATACAGTCAATGGAGAACCTTGCTTAATGTGGCATAAAGACCATTTGTTACAATTTCATGCCGGTGATCGATTGAACTCGAACCGATCTAAAACACAAACTCTCAAATGGTGCTTATTCACTGCGATTCGATCAGAAAAAATTTGCCGCATTTGACCTTTTTATTCTTCAACGCGAGAACGCCGAATCAGAATACTCATTGGAAGAAATTGAAGAGGCTAGAACGACCTTCAAACAACTGTCTGCCGAGGAAGTTCAGCAACTCACCGACAATATCATAGCCGGCCTTCCAGGCAGAATGACCGCCAGTTATAAACTAGACGATTTCCGCAAGATGCTGGCAAATTATCAAAATATGACCAGCGACACCTTACGAAAAAATTTGGTCAAGTTCTCCCCAAAGCAGGGGCAATGATAGTCAATGCTGAGTTTGTCTCTGGCTCCGCCTTAGGGTATACCACGTGAATAAAATAACTGAGAAACAGGAACAGTAGGGCGACAGCCAAGGACAATACAAATGCAGTACGCCTACAAGCCAACACAAAGCTGTCGAGATGTTGAAAATTTCCAGCACCTAAGGCCTGACTAATATTGATTCCCGATGCCTTTGACCAAGCCGAAACAAACTGGGTACCAATCCGCAACCTGGAAAAATCAAGGTGATGGCTACGAATGAGGACACATCAAGCTGAGAGTATAATAATTGGCAAAACGATACACCGATAATCAAGACAAAAAAATTGGCTGCAATTGGCGAAAACTCTTTCAATTGGATGCGCATTTCTCTGCCTAATGACCTTTCACGAGGGTAAGATAGAACGATACTTGTATCAAAGGCCAACACTATACGAAAATAGGAGTTACGCAAAAATACAGCAACCAAACTACCCCACGACGCCGCCACTAAATCTAGACCACTGAATGCACCTATTGCAAAAATTAGAAAATAACTAAGAACAGCGTTGATAGGCAGTTCAATTAGGAAGCCTTTGAGGCTGGGTTTGGTGTTTCCACGACCATTGTAGAAAGCAGTACAAACCTGCGTGAACGCCGTAAAAAGAATGATGTATTTGGTAATGCCTAAATACGACATAACAAATCTTTGGATCTCAACATCATCGCTTAGAGCAAGCACTATTTCATTGCTCCAGAAAACCTTGGGCCAGCCTCGGTGTGTAGCGTGTTTGGGTCTTCAAAACGCTGTTGTGGTGATTCCACTAATCGCCATACTTTACAGAGAATAGGCACAATTCCGGATATCAAATTAACGACAAATAGGAGTCGAAAAAATAACCTCATTGAAATGCCAAACTGACCGATAAACACCCACTGCTGCCATATTCAACAGCAGGCGTTGTGTAATGCCAATATATTTTTGGAAAAGTGGGCTGCGTTTTTTACTTTAGATAGCCGAATAATAAAACGGCCCAGACCAGCGATACTCTTGCCCGCCAATCCTTAAACTATGCTCTATTTTAGATTCTACATTTTGATTTGAGACAATAAAAATCCGTTCACTGCCCTTAATGGTTTGTATCGATACAGCCGAATAATTGGCGTCATCTTGGAGTACCGTTAATTTGGCAATATTACTATTAGAATTGCGTGCTGATTCTGTAACGGGGTTGTAAGTTCCGTGTTTTTCAATCACCGACGCAAACAAGGCATCGGCAGCTTCTGGCCGTCGAAGAATAATGGCCGGATCTCGACGTAAATTAAACTCTGGATCATTCGCGCCAAGCCTAACCATCAACAATTCGTCGCCTTTGTCAGTGGCCGTGGTCAATGTAAAAAACTGATCCTTGTCCAACCATGAAAATTGGCCCGTTCCAGAATTAGCCTTCCCTTGTGCCTCGAGGTACAGATGTTGATAACCACTTTTTTTACCAAGCGCTTTTAATATTTTGGGGGCCTTATAGTCAAAGTTAGTCTTAATTATTTGCCCAAAATAATAAAAGGGTAGATCATATTGGTTCTCGGTTTCAGAACTGGCTTTAAAGAGATCCAATACAAATGGCTTTTCGAATTCTTGATCGTTGATCATAGCCATGGTTCTTTGCAATACGGTTCCGGGGTAAGCATTCGATTCTAAACCACTGACCACTTGCACATTTTCATTCGAGACATCGAAAAAACGTCGCTCGGAGTGATGTTGACTACCAACTTCATAACGCCCCTTGAAGTGAGAGGTTTCGTTCTGCACAAGGGTATTGTGCGCAATGGTTTGCTTAGCCCAAGTCCTGTTCTCAGGAAGATAATTCCCTCCTCCTTTTTGACCAATATTAACAAAACGAGACATACCGTAATCTTGTAGAATTTCTCCACTTTGACCATGCAGTGAAAATGAGAGCTTATCGTAGTGACCATGACTTAACCCTTGAGCGGTATACTTAAACAATAGAGTAAATTCATCGCTAGACTGCCTCAATAAACTAAGCCCTCCTTGATCACCCTCGGCGCCGTCGGAATAGTCAGCCGATTTTTTACTAAACTCTTTGGTAAGCCCATCGCGTATACCCGCTGCTACAGCATAGCCTGCATCATCTAGCAAAACTCTACCTTGTTGTACGGCAATACCCAATAAACGCGGATCTTGCTCCCCATAATAATAAGCAAGATTGAGCGCAGTCACCAAGGCATCATTCTGATACGACATTCCTTTCTGGCCGTCATTTAGCGCAAAGAACTCTCCCTTCGCGTCGGTCAAATTAAGCAATACATCAACGGCCTTGAGCAACACACCGTCTTTATATTCTAAGACACCGAGCTCTGGCCTAGCATTGTTAAGCGCTTGGGCGAATATCAGAAATGGATACATAGCGTATCTCTGATAATAAGGCCCCTCGGTATAATAACCGTCGGGAGAAAAGGGCTCATTCAGATTTGCAAAGAACCCAGCTTTTTGACCCTCTACTTTAATAAAGCCGCCATCGTTGTCCTTTGCACCAATTTCTAAACCATCGTTCTTAAGGCCATATAGCGCGCGCTCGATAAGCTCATCATCTTGCATAACTAAGCCAATCATGCCTACCGCGGCGGCTCCCCAGGTACTGTGGTTATGCACGCGATTGAAAAACTGTGGACTGTCTATCGAGATGTGATCGGCAAATGGGCGAAACAAATTGGCTTCCAATGTATTTCGCTCTTTTTCTGAGAGCCAGTCGTATATTGCATCATAGCCTTGGGCCGCATAAACCAACCAATTTGAATCATTCAAACATTGCCAAAAAAGCTTACCTCTGGCATAAGATCGCGTTTGCGGGTGCAAGGGTAAACCTTGATACATAGCCTCATACTGAAACAGCATGTCACGTACGTAGACTGCATATTTTTCGTCTTCGAGTATTTGAAATAACACCCCTGCTTTTTGCAACATAAAGAAGTTGGCTTTATGTCGTTGATGTGTGTATCCGCCGGAGAAATCTTTTGGAATAGGCGTATCTATACCTTTCGCTATTTCTGCGTCAACTTCTTGTTGCAAGAGCGCTAGGCTTGAATCAAACAATGGCACATTACCTAGATCTGCTTGAATTTTCTGTATGCCGTCTTTGGTCAAGATCAGTCCTTTGCGCTCACCTGCGTTGGAACATCCACACACAAATACTAAGAGTAAAAAAAATAGGCTTTGCTTCATAGTCGGTTATCCAATTTATTGTTCAATTTAATAATATTGCTCGGCGTTGATTTATAGAAAGTAATAGCGACCTCATTCTCAAAGGAAAAAATCAAACCGAGAAACTGCCTATTCACTTTAAAGCTAGGTATTTTCTAGCCTTTATTTATAGCTAATACTATCTTGATAAACCATCGCTATTTTTATCCTAAAAAAAAGCCTCAGCAAAAACTGAGGCTTTTAAGCGAAATGAATACCACCATTCAATGATGGTACTCATTGTTCAATACTGCTTTATTAGAAGTTATAACTAGCACCAAAAGTGATGCGTCGATCTGGGAACCCTACGAAACATAGAGGTCCACTTCCACTCACACAATTTTGCTCGATACGCTCTTCAGTTAGATTAACTACTTCAACACCAATATTAAGATTATCATTTACATCGTAACTGATACTGGCGTTCAGTTGTCCTCGATCGTCGGTAACAACTGGGAAGCTAAATGTACTGCTACCGCTGGTGTTAGCACCACCACCAAAGTCGTTTGTGCGGAAAGCTTCACGCCATGTGTAGCGCGCTCTAGCCGACAAGCCATACTTCTCATAGAACAAAGTGAAGTTGTAAGCATCTTCTGAGAAGTCAAGCAGACCTCGATTAATGCTTACGTCACCAAGAACTTGTAAGCCTCGACCTGAGGTACTATCGACAACCGAACCACCACTAAAATCTTGGCTAGTATAGTTTGCAATCACACCAAAACCGGATGCCCAGCCCAACTGATCTTCAAAGGCTGAAAGATCATATTGGAACGCCAACTCAAAACCGTCTTGAGTGGTTGTGTCTGGATCATTACCAGGTTGAGTAAAATCAACACATAAGCCTGGCTGATTCGGATCACCCAACACATTTGGAATAACCTCTGGGTTAAAAATACCGCCGCCAGGGCAAGCTGGGTTTGTTTCTCTAACAAAGCCACTCACACTGTTTGGATCAGCAATAAGCAAAGCACCTTGGAAATCTTGACCAAAAATATTAGTACGATCTTTAGTAAAGTAACCAATACTCGCTACGGCTGAAGGCGCAAAATACCATTCAAAAGAGATATCAAACGATTCAACTTCTTCTGGTTCTAGACCTGGGTTACCCAATGAAACCGATGCATTTTCACTTTGATCAAAGGTGAATCCAGTATTTAGACTGCTGAAATTAGGTCGTCTAATGTCTTCTCCATAACCAAAACGAACGATCATATCTTCTCTTACGTTAGCCACTATGTTTATGCGTGGTAGCAAAAAGTCGTATTCGCCCGTTGTAGAAACCAATGATCGGTTTCCATTAGCATCTTCTGGACCAAAGGCGATCGAATCAACTTCAGTATCAAGATAGCGCAAACCAAAGTTACCGCGGAAAGCACCATATTCGAAATTCGCTTGAGCGTATAAAGCCGTCGTTTCCTCGCTTACATCAAAGAATGCGTTCTCATCAGATGAAAGGTTCAAAACCAAATCACCATCGGCTTGAGGCTCTAAGCCGCGCTGTACTGCAAGTGCGTTTTCAAGTATCGCAATCACACCGTCTGGATCAGAAAAAGAACGATCTGGGTCTACTAGAAGAAAGTTCTGGATGAATAGATCACGGCCATCGGCCGCATTAAAATTGGTTGGTCCATTCACGAGAATTTCTGAAAACAAAGACGCTCTCGGGCTGTCTTCTAATCGGCTGAATCCGCCAATTCGGTCATCAATATCTTCAAATCGGCTTGAAGACTCATTGTAACGAACGCCGAAATCAATCGAGGTTAGAGCGTTCCACTCTAAGTCATAAGTGAAGTCTGCTCGGATAGCTTCCTCTTCATTATTAGTCGTATTGCGACCAACATCTACCTGATCTAAGACCAAATTAGCTGGATTTGTTAAGTCGGCAACTGAAGGTGCAAATGGAGAATCAAAATTAATACCAAACGATAGAGAACCACCGCTCAAATCATAGATAAAGGGTACGCAGTTATCATTACTTGTGCTTGGATCGCCAGTAGCTCCACCATCCAAAGGACAGTTAGGGTTGATAAAATTTAAGGTTGTATTTAACGATGGTGTCACCGTATCTGAAGTTGACGATGCAATTTCAAAACTTGATGACAGCTTATCAGTGATTTGCCACTCGGCACCTAAACGAAAAATTTCGCTATCAGTGATCCGAGAATTTGTTTCACTTGAGAAACGTAAGTTAGGATCGTCATCATCATTTGCTAAATCAGGTTCAATAGTGCCTGTGAGTGCGGCTTGAAAAACCCCCCGACCCTCTCCAAAGTCAACGGTTTCAAAGGTTGCTGGCGCCTGAATGTTTCTTACAGAACTCACTCCCGATGCTTGCAGCCGATACTGATCTCGACTTCGCTCTTGTTCATTAATTATCGCATCAAAAGAAAGCTTTAAACGATCACTCGGCGCCCACTCGAAGGCCGCAGCGATATTTGTAGTTTCAAAATCATCGTTTTCTTGTTCTTGAAGTAAGAATTGAATACCAAGAAAATCTTGTGGCCCACCTGCAACACTTGAAAGATTGTCACGGTCTGTACGAGGGCGGAACGATACCGCTTCTTGTTCAGTATAACTACCACTGATAACAACACCAAACTCACCAGCGTCTGTTGACCATCTGTCACCCCAGGCGCCAGAGATTCTCGGCTGAATACTTTCTGTACTCAAACTGCTGTCTTCACCCTGAATCCGGATAGACGCCAAACGATCTTTCAATTCAAGTGGTCGAATTGTACGTAAGTTAACCGTACCACCCACTGAGCCTTCAATAGTCTTAGCTTCAGATGCCTTAGTCACTTCAACTGCGGCGATAATAGAAGCGTTTACATCCTCAAAATCGATACCACTACGACCAGAACCTGAGCCAACTGTTGAAACGCCATTAATTTCGACTCGGTTTGCACTGGTGCCTCGAATTTGAACATTGGTACCGACACCTGCTGTTCGAGTAATCTGGATACCAGTTATATTTTCAAGAACTTCGGCCAAGTTTTGGTCAGGTAGCTTACCAATATCTTCGGCAATGATTACTTCTTTCAAATTATCGGCCGACCGTTTTTCTGCCAGCGCTGACTCAAGAGAACTGCGAATTCCTGTAACAACGACTTCTTCAAGCACATCGTCGATTTCTTCTTGTGCGAGACCCGTGTTAGACATAGCGAGCATTGCTGAAGCAACACCAGTCAGTATAAAGCCTTTGGACAGCCACTTGGTCAACAGACCAGCGTTATTGTCACTTTTTCTTATAGTATCCACTATATTTTTCTCCTCATTAGTCATTTTCAATTAAGTGCTGATTATTTTACTTTTTCAAATGCAATATTTACAACATATTTTAACCAAATGCAAGATAATAACAAACAATATGAAGATAATTGGTATGACCAATAATGAAAAAAAATATTTTCCTTCAAAATATATAGCTATAATTTGTCGTCTAACGTCCAAATAAGATAACTATAGATACATATGGCGCTAATTTGCGTCGGCATGCACATGGCTAAAGCGACTTAAATCAAATATCTTCATTTTAGGAAGTTTAGCTATCAGGTGTGCTCTAGGCGTAGCCATAACGACAATAGCAAGTGTCAGCCAGATTCTTAGACTTTATTTAATTACAAAGTTGTATTACAATTATTGACGTAATTTAAATTATTGGTCTTATGATTTAGCTATATAGTATGTTAACTATGACTTTCATTGTTACTCTAGTTTCTTAACTGCCTATATAGCCAAAAGAAGGCTTTAGTCAAGATAGAATGAGTTTCAAAAAAGAGAATGGGAATGCAACATCACTCATCTTCGTAATGTATTTCTTGCTCGCAATCAAGAAATTTGAACAATGACAGTGATCAGACATGCAATTTTTTCGCGGGTAACGAACCGCTATTTGAAATCAAAACCGCACGTACAATTTTCAGTAACTTATTGGAGATATTTAAGCCAACAAGTTACCTAATTTACTTAATAGAACAATCCCTTAAGGAGTTCAAAATGTCAAAACCTCGCATCGGATTCATCGGTCTCGGCCTTATGGGCGGAAACATGGTTGAAAACCTGCAAAATAGAGGCTTCGAGCCGATTGTAATGGACCTTAACCAAGACGCCGTTGATGCCGTTTTAGCGCGCGGTGCAACTCAAGTCACCACGGCGAAAGAGCTTGCTGCAAACAGTGATATAATAATGCTCTGCCTTACTACCTCGGAGGTTGTAGAGAAGTTAGTTTATAGCGAGGACGGTATTTTAGCCGGAATAAACCAAGGCGCTGTCCTAATCGATTACGGCACATCGATTCCAGCATCTACACGTAAAATCGGTGCGGCTCTTGCAGAAAAAGGGGCTGGTATGATCGACGCACCGCTCGGGAGAACTCCTGCTCATGCCAGAGATGGCCTACTCAATATCATGGCCTCTGGCAACCAAGATACTTTCGATTCAGTAAAATCGATCCTGGAGCTTCAAGGTGAAAATGTTTTCTATCTTGGTGCGCTTGGTGCTGGCCATACTACCAAACTAATCAACAACTACATGGGGATGACAACCGTATGTGCTATGTCGCAGTCTTTTGCTGTTGCAGAACTTGCTGGGGTGGATCGAGGCCAACTTTTCGAGATAATGTCGACTGGGCCTTCTAGTTCACCTTTTATGCAGTTTTGTAAAAACTATGCCGTTGACGGGGTGAGTGATCTTGGTTTCTCTCTATCCAACGCAAATAAAGATTTAGGTTATTTTCTCAAGATGGTGGAAGACCTAGGAACAAGAGCGCAAATAGCGGAAGGCACCTCAAACAATCTCCAAGCTGCGGTAGATGCTCGCATGGGAAATGGGAATGTTCCTGAAATTTTCGATTATTTTGTCAATCTAGAAAGTTAGTTTAGTACCAGAGATGGGTTAGTTTAAATTCTCGACGCTGACGAATAATCGGGATGGTTGTTTGTCAGCGAAATAATTTTCGATATATTTTAAATACTGTATTTGCTAATTACTGGAATCCCGGGTTTCGTTATTCACGGAGGTTCTCCCAAGCCTCTCATTCTCGGAAGTACTTTGGAGCGTTTTCGATAATTGGAATATTCATAATTATACGGTAGTCCTAATTTGCCCATATTTTGCTCTAAGCATTAATTTTTAGTATCTGGTCAATTTTTTTCGACAATTGGATGAATAATACTAAGAACGCCTGAAACTTATTCGAATAAGCGATAGGCCAGTTTTTGCTCATGTGTATGCAGAGAGGTATACACATTTTTGCTAACGGAAGAATAGAGCCGGTAACCTCAATACCGCTGAGTTTTTGATAATATAAATGGTGGCCAGAGACTGAATCGAACTGCCGACACGGGGATTGTCAGACGCAAAGTCAAAATTGGATTATATATAAATCAATAGCTTAGCGAAGGCGTCCGTTTTCATTTTGCGCAACAGTGGACTACTGTGCGGGACTCGTTCCCGCAAGAGTTTGGAGGCAATCAGAAAAAGTACGCTAGGTTATTGTTTTAATTGGTGGGCCCGCCTGGACTCGAACCAGGGACCAATGGATTATGAGTCCACTGCTCTAACCAACTGA